>JAZKYA010000081.1:0-4603 GCA_045611945.1 Faecousia sp.
CAACCAGATGTCCAAGTGGCAGTCTATGTCTGCCGGCATCCTGAAGATGCCCCTGGTGCTGCGTGTTTCTGTTGGCTCTAAGTACGGTGCACAGCACTCTCAGGACTGGACGGCACTTTGCGCCCATATTCCCGGTCTGAAGGTTTGCTTCCCCGCAACACCTTGGGAAGCTAAGGGCTTGATGGAATCTGCCCTGAAGGGTACGGACCCTGTTGTATTCTTTGAAAGCCAGAGAATTTACGACGTGGGTGAGCAGTTCCACGAGGGTGGCGTTCCTGCAGAGCGTTATGAGATCCCCTTCGGCGATGTCAACAAGGTTCGTGACGGTAAGGATGTGACCATTCTGACCATCGGTGCTGTTCTGTACCGTGCAATGGATGCGGCTAAGACCCTGTCCGAGAAGTATGGTATGGAGGCAGATGTGCTGAACATTCACTCTCTGGTACCTCTGGATTACACCAAGATCATCGAGTCTGTCAAGAAGACCGGCAAGGTCATTCTGGTATCCGATGCTTGCGCAAGAGGCTGCTTCATGAACGATGTTGCAAAAAACATCACTGAGCTGTGCTTCGACGACCTGGATGCACCTCCTGTTGTTATCGGTGCTAAGAACTGGATCACACCTCCCTACGAGTTTGACGAGTTCTTCTTCCCCCAGGCAACCTGGATCATCGACGCCATCAACGACAAGCTCGTACCTCTGGACGGCCACGTTTCCACCACCGGCTGCACAGAAGCAGAAGCGATCCGTCGGGCAAAAGACGGCGTGTAAATCCAATGGAGCTACAACGCGTTTGTAATGCCGGTGTCCTTGTGACACTCGATGGCATTTCCATATTGCTGGACGGTCTGTGCGAAGCTTTGGGCGGCTACTTGCCTACATCACCGACGCTTGTGCAAACGCTTTTGGACAATCCGCCGGATCTGCTTATCTTTACCCACAGCCACCCGGACCATTTTAGCGATGCGTTGCTCCTCCCTTACAAAACCCAAAAACACCGGCCCATTTTTGGGCCGGTGTCCTTCCTTGAGAAGAAAATACAAGTAGGGGAGGTAACGGTAAGTGCGGTGGAAACCCGCCATTTGGGAAAGACCGAGCCGGGACTTATACACCATAGCTTTGTGATTGAGGGCAGCAAATGTATCTGGTTTATGGGTGATGCCTCACCTATGGAGCTGAAAAAGATGGCCGCTTTTCCAAAGCCTGACGTGCTGATCGTGCCCTATGCCTATGCCAACACTATACAGGCGTGGGAAAAGGCAAAGCAGCTTTGCTGCGGCACTGTGGTCGTACTGCACCTGCCGGAGAAAGACAATGACCCCCACGGCCTGTGGCAGCAGGTGGAGGCTACAAAACAAGGCGATCCCTGCATGTGGATACCGCAAATTGGGGAACGGAAAACCTTGTAAAAAATCTTGACATCTTCTTTTTGCAGAGTTAAAATTTAAGAGTAATAATATTAATTAGGAGGTATCACATATGATTCATCCAAGAGTAATTGTTGTAAAAAACCCCGACGAAATGGGCGTGATCGCTGCTGACCAGTTCGAGGCAATGATTCAGGCGAAGCCTGCTGCCGTTATCGGCCTTGCTACCGGTTCTACACCCCTGCCCCTGTATCGGGAACTGATCCGCCGTGAAAAAGCCGGCAAGATCGATTTTAGCCGTGTCCGTTCTGCAAACCTGGACGAGTATAAGGGTCTTGCTCCTGACCACGAGCAGAGCTACCGCAAGTTCATGCAGGATAATCTCTTTGACCATATCTCCATTAAGCCCGAGAACACCATCGTTCCCGATGGCTTGGCAGAAGATGTAGACGCTATGTGCGCAGCTTATGAAGCAAAGATCGAAGAGTGGGGCGGTGTTGACCTGCAGCTTCTGGGCATTGGTCACGATGGTCACATCGGCTTCAACGAGCCGGACGATCATTTCCCTGCAATGACCCACGAGGTCAAGCTGACAGAAATGACCATCGATGCCAACAAGCGTTTCTTCGACTCTATCGATGATGTGCCCAAGTCCGCATTCACAATGGGCATTGGTACCATTATGGCTGCCAAGAACATTGTGATGGTCGTTACCGGCGCTGATAAGAAGGAGATCCTCCGCAAGACCTTCTGGGGTCCTGTTGATCCCCAGGTTCCTGCCTCCATTCTGCAGTTCCACCCCAACGTGGTGCTCGTCTGCGACGAAGCTGCATATCCCTTCTAAATCAAAAAGTCCGACAGAAGATTCTGTCGGACTTTTCTTATGGTAATGTATTGTAATAGTCGCAGGGGAGCATTGCGTTATTGGCCTGAATAAAGCTTTCGGCCTTTTGCTGCATCTGACGCAAATATTCTTCTGTAATGGGGATACTCTGCTTATTTGCGAGAATATCATAGCTTGCGGTGGTGCTGTTGCGGAAAGCAATCACGCCGTCGGCAATCCAGCTTCCGTCGGGGAAGTAGGCACAGCCTGTATATTCTACGTCAAAAACATCATGTCCCAAATATTGGTAGGGGGATTGGATGCCCAGGAGATTGAGCATCGTTGGCACCAAGTCTGCGGTAAACATGGTTTTGTCTATCTGCTGTGCAGGCTTGTCCGCAGACCAGATGAAGCAAGGGGTTTTCTCCAAAAGCAGCTCGTGATCCACACCGGACAGCGCCAGCAGCTCCTCTTGATTGTTGTAGCCGTAGATATAGTGGTCAGCGACCGCAACAATGATGGTGTTTTCCAAAAGCCCCCGTGTCGTTAACTCGCTGATAAGCATGGCAAACAGGTCGTCCACCATTTTTGCCTTTACCCGGGCGCAGTCCTCTTCTTCGCTGCCGTATTTGCCCTGATATTCCGGGTATTTAGACAGCGCATACTGCGAAAGAGGCTCGTTATAATCGTAGCTTAAATGGGCAGACCGGGTTATGATGGTATTGAAGGTTTTGCCCTCCCGGAAGAAAATGTTAGAAAGCTCCGGATTGGTAAAGACTGTACATTCGTCAAACAGGGCATTTTCGTCGTCGGTAAATTCGCAGAAACCGTTATAGTCGTTATAGCCCCATAGGGGTTCGAATGTGCCACGGCTGTAAAAATCAGGCTCGTTGTAGTGAAATACCTCGGCGGAATAACCGTTTTGGTTTACTTGATTGGCGATGGATTGGGGGAAATGATTGCTGTCATACTGAAATAGGCTTCCGATGCTGGTGGGCAAATAAATGCCGGTATTGATACAAAGCTCGGAGGTTAATGTCCGTGCGCTGCCGAAACCGGGGGAGTAGAAGTCACGAAAGCTTATGCCTTCCTGCATAAGACGGTACACTGTGGGCATATCCTCCGGGGTGATCATCCAGTCGTCAATGGCCTCCATCAGCACATAGACAACATTTTTACCTGCATAAATGCCGGTCATTTCGTTGGAAACAGGTGTGTTTCTGTCTGCGAAATAAGCATCGATCAATGCCTGTTGCTGGGAAAGCACATCATCTGAAGTGCCGGAAACAGGAAAAAGAACGTTGCACCATAGATCCCGAAGTGTCATATGGTAAAAACCGGTAAAGGAATAGACCGCCTCAGCATCATACATTTCGGTGTAGGCCATCTCCCAAGAGCCTGGTACATCGTCATCGTCAGTGCTGAAAATGAACAAGTGTGGGAAAATCACCAGCAGCAGTACGCACAAGCAGGCGGTGACAGCAAAACCGATGGGATAAAACCGTTTTTTGGGAGTCTTTGGAAAATACCGGACGGCAAATATGCTGATACACACAACGGCAGCTAAGCAAGGCCACCACAAAAGGGGGAAGGAGCGCAAAATGTCCAACAGGAATACCGCACCTTCACCTGCATAAAATACAGAGCAGAAAAAGCTCAGCTTCCGGAACATATCAAAATGAGCGCCTTGCACCAAGGAATAAATGCCGAAAAAGCAAAATGTAACCAAAAAGAAGATGCGACCGATCTTTCGTGGCAGAAGCAGAGATACGGATGCAAAAAACAAAGACCAAAGGAAACTAAAAACAAATGCAAGGGGCGTTCTTGTGCCCACGAATAATGCTACGATCAGCTCTGCAGAAAAGTAGGCGAGCGTAAGCACCAATGTCTGCACAGCAAAACGCAGGAGGTCCTGCTTCAAAAACCGACGGAGGCCGTCAGATATAGTGGTAGGCATTTTCAAGGAAAATCACGGCCTTTCGTAAAATGATATTAATAATATTATCATAAAAATGTTGAAAAAACAACCGCTTTGTTTAATAATACAGTTGCCGGATAACCTGATCGCATTGCTCTGCGGTCATTCCCGGCAGGATGTCGCGATGGTAGAGCAGCCGCAAAATCAGCTCGTCAATGTCAGTAAGGGCTTGTGGCTCGGAAAAATACTGATAGATAATGCTGTCAGGGCGAAGGGTTGTGTCCTGAATGGGACCCAAACCGTTGTAGATTTCCTCGAGAATCACGGAGTTGCGAGTATATTGCGCAATTTCTGTGCGGTAACAAATTGTGGCATCGTATATGATGTTATCATCGTACCAAAAAGTGACGGCACCATCTAAATCCTTAAAATTGGGTCCCATAATGTTGAGCAGGTTTTTCTCGTTGCAGAAATAGATTCTCAGATTCACCGGA
>JAZKYA010000082.1:0-7473 GCA_045611945.1 Faecousia sp.
TTCAGAATGACGGTCTGGTAGCCTTCGATCTCAGCGGTGGTCAGCTTTTCACCACGGAGGGCCTTCTGATAAACGGCATCGGCCTGCTCCACGGTGCAATTTTCATAAGGCACATAATCCAGACCGTGGTCACTGGCACGGCAGCCGTGATTTTTGAAGTGGGCAAGCCGCTCCTCCAGCGCAGAAAGTACATCGGCCATAGTGGTCAGAGGCTTGCCTGCGGAGGCGGAAAGCTGCTGCATATAATCGCTCCAGCCGGCCTTGTGGATGTTTACCGCCTTGTCGGGACGATAGGAGGGAGCAACCACGGTGGTAAAGGTTTTATCCTCTGCCAGCTTTTTGTGCCACTGCAGATCGTCAATGGGGTCATCGGTGGTGCCGATCATGGCCACATTTGCTTTACGGATCAGACCACGGGCGGTCATGTCCGGGTCATTCTGCAGAAGATCGTTGCATTTTTCCCAGATACGGGGGGCGCTTTCTGTGGTCAGCGGCTCGGTAATGCCGAAAAACCGCTGCAGCTCCAGGTGGCACCAGTGGTACATGGGGTTGCCAATGGCCATTTCCAGAGCTTCCGCCAGCTTCACAAAACGCTCGTAGGGGTCTTTGGAGCCGGTGATGTATTCCTCATCAATGCCGTGGGAGCGCATCACACGCCACTTGTAGTGATCGCCTGCGTAGCTGCCATCGGGATTCTTTCCACCCAGCCAGACCTCAACGATGTTGTTGAAACGGCGGTCCTCATAGATCTCCTTGGGGCTTAGGTGGCAGTGGTAGTCGGCCAGGGGCATCTTGCATGCATAGTCGTGGTACAGATGCTTGGCGGTTTCCGTTTGCAGGATAAAATCCTTGTCCATAAATTCTCTCATTTTTTGGCCTCCTTGGCGTATATTTTCATAATCATTTTCTTAACTATGTGGAAGTGCGGTTATTTTCGGTATGGCCGTATATAGCGTTCGTGGCTTTGGGGCGCAGGCCGGGCGTGTACGCCGGAGACCAGGCCCAGCATAGTGTACAATGTAACCAGGGAGCTGCCGCCGTAGCTGATGAAGGGCAGCGTCAGACCGATAACGGGGGTCAGACCGATGCACATACCCACATTGATGATAACCTGAAACATCAGTGCGGAGGCTGCGCCAAAGCAGATCATACGGCGCAGGAAGTCCGGGCTGCGCTTGCCAACCTGGATACAGCGGATGATGATGGCCAGTTCCAGAAGCAGCACCAGAATACAGCCCAGGAAGCCCAGCTCCTCACCGACGGTGGAAAAGATAAAGTCTGTATGCTGGGAGGGAAGCTCGCCGTTCTGGGTACGAATGCCGTTGTACAGGCCCTGTCCACTCCAACCACCGCCCGTAAGGCTGCGCAGGGAACGCACAGAGTGGTAGCGGACGCCGGTACCGTCCGGGTCTACAGTGGGGTCCCAGAGAACCTGGAAACGCTCCCGTTGATACTTATCCAGAAATTTATCCCATATCAGTGGCCATGCAACCGTCACAGCGCCGCCTGCCAGCAGAAACCAGAGCAGGCTGACACCGCCGGAAAAAGCCATACCAAAGAAAATAAATACGAAGATCAGGGAAACTCCTGCATCTTCAGAAACCACAAAGTTGGTACCTACCAGAAGGGCCAGATGGAAGCCCATGGCGATAACGGCCTTCCATGAGGAAATATTGTTTTGATACCTGGCCATGATGGAGGCCATAATGAGAATGTAGGTGATCTTACAGATTTCCGCAGGCTGGATATCGATGGGCAGGAAAGGAAAGTCCAGCCAGCTCTTGTTGCCGCTTCCCAGGTCCGTTCCGAAGGGAATCAACAGCAGCAGCAGAAAAGTGTTAAAGGCAGCAAAGGCGATCCGGTGCTCAGACATGAAGTCCGCGTCCAGTGAGGAAACCAGCATATAAAACAGAATGCCCAGCAGTGCGGCAGCGATCTGAATAATGATATAACGCAGGTTGCCACGGTGATTGGTGGCGCTGGAGATCATAATAATACCAAAGGTGTTGGTGATCAGGCACAGAAGCAGCAGCACCAAATCGCCCTTGCGGAAAAAGTTTTTCAGTTCGTGAAGATATTGGCGCATAGCTTCGCCCCCTTTACCAAATCATTATAGCACCCACAGGCGAAAAAGTAAAGCACGGGAAAACGGGACTGCCGTGGCAGTCCCGTTTGGGTTATGCTTCGTAAACAGCCTTGCAGGCCAGCATGGTCATATAGCAGTCCAGCTTGCTGACCAGCTCCATAGGCGCGTGCATGCTCAGAACCGGCACACCGGCGTCCACAGTATCAATGTTGCGGTTAGCCATGTAGGCAGCTACCGTACCGCCGCCCCCCTGGTCTACCTTACCCAGAGTAGCCATCTGCCACAAAACACCCGCGTTGTCCAGGGTTGTGCGGATGTGGCCCATGACCTCCGCGGAAGCGTCGGACGCACCGCCCTTACCCCGGGAACCGGTGTACTTGCAAATGGAAACACCGTAGTTCAGGAAACTGTTGTTCCGGCGGTCGCAGGTCTCCGCGAAGTTGGGATCAAAGGCATTGGAAACATCGGCGCTGAGACAGAAGGAGTGGCTGAAGCACTCCTCCAGATTCACGCCCTGGCTGTCACAGAGGATACCCATGAAGTATTCGAAGGCGTGGCTCTGCATACCGGAGATGCCAACGCTGCCGATCTCTTCCTTGTCTGCCAGGATGCAGACAGCGGTGTGGACGGGGGTTCCCATTTCCAGCAGAGGCTCGATCTCCGCATAGGCGCAGACCCGGTCATCGTGACCGTAAGCGCCCAGCAGGCTGCGGTCCAGACCCACCTCACGGCACTTGCCGGCAGGGACGATGGTCAGTTCGGCGGAATGGAAGTCCTCCTCAATGATGCCGTACTTTTCATTCAGCAGCTTCATCACATGCAGCTTTACCAGATCGGCGCCCTCACCCTCCAGGGGCTCGGTGCCCAGGATCACATTAAGCTGCTCGCCCTCGATGCCCTTGGCCAGAGTTTTCTGCATCTGGTCGGCGCTGAGGTGGATCAGCAGGTCGGAAACATAAAAGATGGGATCGTTTTCATCTTCACCGATGGTTACGGTGACAACGGTGTTGTCCTTACGGTAGACCACACCGTGGAGCGCCAGGGGTACAGCGGTCCACTGGTACTTCTTGATGCCGCCGTAATAGTGGGTCTTGAAGTAGGCAATCTCGTCAGTCTCGTACAGGGGATTGGGTTTCAGATCCATCCGGGGGGAATCCACATGGGCGGCGCAGATGTTAGCGCCCCAGTTCAAAGACTCGCTGCCGATGACGGCCAGCATAATGCTCTTGCCCCGGTTGTTGTAGTAAACCTTGTCACCGGGCTGCAGGGCCATGCCACGCTTCAGTTCCTTGAAACCGTGCTTTTCTACGGTCTCCACAGTCCAGGCGGTAGCTTCCCGCTCGGTCTTGCAGGCATCCATAAATGCCATGTAGCGCTTGCAGTAGGCTTCCATTTCCTGGCGCTGCTCAGGTGTCAGCTTGGTATAGCCGTTCTTGCGCTCAGCCAGCAGGCTCTTGCGCAGTTCTTCAGTGGTCATAGGATTGTTCTCCTTTGATGATAGATTTTATTCTATTATAGCCAGATCCATGAAAAAAGCAAGGCATTTTGCCCGGAATCCTTCCAATGTGGTGGTATTTTCCAGTGTGTGGCTGCACAGACCGGAAAAGTAGTCATTGCTCTTTTGCGCGGCAATGCGGCTACGCGCGTATTCTTCGCTGATGCCTTCTCTCGCCATCAGCCGTGCAATCCGGTCTTTTTCCGGGGCGGTAACGGCGACGGTGACATCGCAAAGCTCCGCCAAGCCACCCTCAAACAGGCCGATGGCATCAATGGCTACGAGGTCAGGGACAGGGGGCAGCCGCCGCAGCACTTCCTGCTTCACGGCGCTGTGAGTAATGCGATTCAGATCCAACAGGGCAGCCGGGTCTGAAAAGACGATGCTGCCCAGCTTTTTGCGGTTTAACTGCCCGTTTTCCACAGTGCCGGGGAACCGGGACTCAATGGGTCCCAGCAGAATGGATTCTGACAGGCAGGAATCATATTTTAGCAGCCAGTGATATACTTCGTCACAATCGATGACATAGCCGCCGAGACTTTCAATGGCATCCAGAGCAGTGGTTTTGCCGCAGCCGGTACCGCCGGTGATGCCGATGATGAAGCTTTTGTCTCTGGGGTTGACATGTTGGAAGCCTGCGGCTTTTGACAGCCGGTTCTGGACAGCCAAAGCCTTGCCGCTGCCTCTGGGACGGCGGGCAAAGACAGTGCCGATGGCAGGATCATCCAGTTCCCGCAAGGCGGCAAAGAGACTCGCCATCAGCGTGTCGTGGTCGTGCTCCCGGCCATAGGCAAGCGGCGCGAAGGGAGTAAAAGCCTCCAATTCTTCGTCAAAGCACAGCACCCGGTTTCCGGAAACCCAGTGCTTCTTAACATAGGAAAGAGCGGCGGGCAGGTCGCCCTCCACGATCAATACTCTGCAATCCGGGGCATAGTGGCGGTACTTCATGCCGGGCGCCTTCACTACAGCATCCTGCGCCACGGATTCGGTGACAGCCTTATCAATGCGGAAATCGCCCAAAACAGTATGCAGTTGTTCCGGACCGATACCGCCGGGCCGCAGCAGCCGGGGTTTATCTTCGGTTAAATCTACAATCGTACTTTCCACACCTACCCGGCAGGGCCCGCCGTCTACGATGCAGTCGATGCGTCCGTCGTGGTCATGGCGCACATGCTCCGCGGTGGTGGTGGAGGGTTTACCGGAAATGTTGGCGGAGGGGGCGGCAATGGGAACGCCGGACAGACGGATGATCTGCCTGGTGATCTCACAGTCGGGACAGCGGACAGCCACACTGGGCAGTCCTGCCCGGGTGGACAGGGGGACAATATCCTTGGCAGGCAGTATCATAGTCAGCGGACCGGGCCAGAAAGCCTCTGCCAGCGCATAGGCCGAGGGCGGGATATCATGGCATAGCTGTTCCATCTGGGCCGCGTCACTGATGTGCAGGATCAAGGGATTGTCCTGGGGACGGCCCTTGGCCTCAAATATTTTCCTGACCGCATCCGGGTCCAGTCCGTTAGCGCCCAGACCGTATACGGTTTCCGTGGGCAGCGCCACAAGACCACCGGCTTTGATGATTTCTGCCGCGGTCTGCGCGGCTTGCGGATGCTGGGCAGACAAGTATAGAGTTTCCATTTTGGATACCTCAATTATGAATTTTGTATGATTTCAAAAAAGGAGCAGCGGATGCTGCTCCTTTTTGCAATCACACAGTGGGCTGGTTGGCTGCCTCGATGATCTTGACGAACTTCTCGGGAACCAGGGAAGCGCCGCCGATCAGGCCGCCGTCAATGTCGGGCTGTGCCAGCAGCTCATAGGCGTTCTTCTCGTTCATGGAGCCGCCGTACTGGATGGTGATGGCACGGGCATTCTTGGAAGAGTACAGCTTGCGGATCACGGAGCGGATCATTTCGCAAACCTCCTGTGCCTGCTCGGGGGTGGCGGTACGGCCGGTGCCGATGGCCCAGATGGGTTCGTAAGCAATGATGACCTTGCGGATCTTGTCCTCGGGAACACCAGCCAGACCCAGCTTGATCTGCATGGTAATGTGCTCGTTGGTGATACCGGCCTCACGCTGCTCCAGAGTCTCACCGCAGCACATGATGGGGGTCAGACCGGCTTCCAGGGCGGCCAGAACCTTTGCGTTCACATCCGCGTCGGTTTCGCCGTACATCTCACGGCGCTCGGAGTGGCCGATGATGACATACTTGCAGCCGGCGTCAACCAGCATGTTGGTGGCGATCTCACCGGTGTAAGCACCGGATGCGTTGGCGTTGCAGTTCTCGGCGCCGATGCCTACCCGGGTCTCACGCATGGCGCGGACAGCGGCGGGGATGCAGACAGCGGGAACGCACAGGGCGATATCACACCAGCGGCCCGTGGGCATTATGGCCTTGAAGGCGTACATGAATTCCTTGGTCTCGCTGGGGGTCTTATTCATTTTCCAGTTACCGGCAATGACGGTCTTACGGTACTTTCTATTCATGGTAATTACTCCTTATATACGCATCGTAATCGATGTGAGATTTCAAATTTAAGGTATCAGACGAAAGGTGCCCCTTGTCAGGGGAGCTGGCGCGGCATAAGCCGTGACTGAGGGGTAGTCTCTCCCCCAGTCAGCTCCGCTGACAGCCCCCCTCGTCAGAGGGGGCTATGCAGAGAATTCTTATTTGTCTTGCAGACAAGCCATACCGGGCGTCGTCAGCGCAAGCATACAAACGCTCGTTTTGATGCAGGCATCAAAACTCACACTGTATGCTGCACTTCCTCTTCCACATAAAAGCCGTTCGCTTTTGCGGGGTCCCCGGAACTGCCTCGTCCTTACTTGTCTTGCAGACAAGCAATGCCGGGCAGTTCTAAGCCTTCCAGGAATTCCAGGGAAGCGCCGCCGCCGGTGGAGATGTGGGTGATCTGGGAAGCGAAGCCCAGCTGCTCGCAGGCAGCAGCGCTGTCGCCGCCGCCGACGATGGTCACGGCGTCGCTGTCAGCCAGCGCCTGTGCCACAGCGATGGTACCCTTTGCCAGAGTGGGGTTCTCAAACACGCCCATGGGGCCGTTCCAAACGACGGTCTTGGCAGCCTTGGCAGCAGCGGCGAATTCGGCGCAGGCCTTGGGGCCGATGTCCAGACCCATCTGGTCAGCAGGGATGGCGGTGCAGTCAACATACTCCACAGCGATCTCGGCATCGATGGGGGAGGGAAAGGAAGCGGCAACAGCGGTGTCAACAGGCAGCAGCAGCTTGACGCCCTTGCTTTCGGCCTTTGCCATCATTTCCTTGCAGTAGTCCAGCTTCTCGTTGTCAACCAGGGACTTGCCGACAGTGTAGCCCTCAGCGGCCAGGAAGGTGTAAGCCATACCGCCGCCGATGATCAGGGTGTCCACCTTTTCCAGCAGGTTGTTGATAACATTCAGCTTGTCGGAAACCTTAGCGCCGCCCAGGATGGCCACGAAGGGACGCTCGGGGTTAGCCAGAGCCTTGCCCATAATGGAAACTTCCTTCTGAACCAGATAGCCGGAAACAGCAGGCAGGTAGTCAGCGACACCGGCGGTGGAGGAGTGGGCCCGGTGGGCAGTGCCGAACGCGTCGTTGACAAACACATCAGCCAGGTCAGCCAGAGCCTTGCTCAGCTCGGGATCGTTCTTGGTCTCGCCCTTGATGTAACGGGTATTTTCCAGCAGCATCACATCGCCGTCGCGCAGAGCAGCAGCCTTAGCCTTGGAGCCCTCGCCTGCCACGTCGGAGGCCATGATGACTTCCTTACCCAGCAGCTCGGAGATACGCACAGCAACGATCTTCAGGGACAGCTCGGGCTTCCACTCACCCTTGGGCTTGCCCATGTGGGAGCACAAGTCGGATCGTAGCCATGTCGTTCTGTGAGCCAAGGTGTTGTAC
>JAZKYA010000083.1:0-11980 GCA_045611945.1 Faecousia sp.
TCATATCCGGATGCTGGGGGATCAGCTCGAAAGAGTCGTCCTTGGTATCCAGATACAGCAGGTGGTCTTTCCTGGAATAGACCTCACAGGACTGGTCCAGCTTGCCGCAGGATACGCCCACATAGTTATTCTCGGCATCCATGGCCGTCATAATCAGCTCATGCTGGGAAAGATGAATGTGATTGACCCTGCACAGAGCGGACAGGAAGGTGATGATCACGGAGGCAGAGGAGGACAGGCCGCCGATGGGCAGGCTGCCTTCGATGACACCGCAGACACCTACCGACAGCGGGTAGCGCTTTGCCAAAGCCCAGGTCGCGCCCCGGAGATAATCCGCCCAGTCATGCTCGCACTGTTCAGGTACGGCACCCACATGCCACTGGGCACGGCTGGGGAAATTCAGAGAGCGGACCTCTACAATGCCGGACCGCTTGGGCCGGTATGCCATATGGATACCCTGATCCACCGCAAGGCCGGTGATCTTGCCCAACTGATGGTCGCTGTGGGCACCAATGGGGCAGATCCGATAGGGGCAAAAACTGATCCCTTCCGGCTCCCGGCCATATATGTCGTAAAAAACTTCTTCGCAACGCATAAGAGATATCCTTTCCTTTTGATCCTCTTCTGTGGAGTGTAGCTTAGAACTCAAGTATAATCACACATAGAGGCAAGATTATTACTAATGCGCGAACAATCGTCTCTGCCTGCCGCCAGCATCATATACTGCCTTTTCCGGTGACCTTACTAAGCCGGGTTGCCAGCCGCGCTATTGGCTTTTCGACATACATGTTCAACGCAAAACCAAGCACAATGCTAATAATAAGGGCCATTCCCACCATTGATACAAACGCACACCCTTTATTTTTTAACTGTAACATGACTGCGTAAGAGGTGTTCCGGTGGACCAGATAAGTTGCATATGATATGCCACCCAAAAAAGCAAAGACTTTTTTCTCAAGAAACGGCAATTTGTTAATGCATGTCAGTATAACAAGCAACGATGCCAATATAACCTGCGGGATTGCAAGAAGTCCTCTCATAATGCCAATAAAGCATACGAGACATACATTTGCGATTAGGTATTGCCTTTTGCTGATTGCACCATTCTGAAATCTTCGGATCAGAATTCCCAACATAAATATGCCCGAATATTCACATCCTAAGAGTACAAACATCCCCGAGAGTATTTTCCCAATGAATGTTCCCGGAAATATACTCTTTGCTACTTTTAGAGTAATTGTTATAAGTATCCAAACAACATATCCCCATTTAACTTTTGGGAATTTCTGTAGGAATACCACAACAATTTGTGCAGAAATCAGTGCCGTGAGATACCAATGTGCTCCGTCCACATATTTAACACCAATATATCCATTTACCATGACAGCGTTCAGCAGATACTCCAGCAGTGATATGTCGTCTCTCCCCGGCAGAGGGAATACCCATAACATCAAATAAGTAATCGTTATAGAAACAACATATGTCGGCCACAAGCGAATGATCTTTTTTAAAACACCTGTCAGAAAGCCGTCCCCATTATGAGGGGATTCCATGAAGTAGCCAGATAGGATCATAAAACAAGGCACAGCCAAGCCTGGCAGAATAGCCTCCACTATAACATTGCTCTCCTGATTCAGGTAGACTGCGCTGAAACGGAATACAATATGGTAGATAACAACGACCAACATCGAGATCCCTCGAAGCCCTTCTATTTGCATATTCCTTTTTGGCATTATTGGTTCACCTTTTCCCCCTAAGCATTCTTTTGACAACCGCCCAGGCGCTAACCACATCACCACGGTAAAACAGTACGGACATAACAGCCGTAATCACCGTAACAATAATTACCGAAACGCATCCGCTGGCAAACCAGTATATCCAATCTGCTATCTGCGAAAAATCAATGACCAGTCTCTGTACCAACAATGCAAATATCAGGCAAGTGGCCGTCCAAATTTGTCTGCGCCAGAATACTTTCAATGATATTTTCAGCACCTTGCGGTAGAGGTAATGGGAAAAGCACAACAGCCGGCATATACTCATCAGCAGGATTGACACTGCGACACCAACAAGTCCATATATAGGGACTAGCACACACAGGGAAACGACAGCCAATATCAACTCAAGGCCGGCATAACCTTTTGTTTCACGGTATTTTCCACATGCCTGAACCAATGTCACATAAGGCATACGGATACAATAAACTGCGGTTCCCAAAACGGATAGCACAGCAAACAGCGGATGTATATAGGAAATATCCTCTATGCCCTTTGTATATATCCGGACGAATGGGATCAGCATATTCAGTGCGGTCGAAAAAATAATTATTACCAGCACAGAAATAACAAATTCATATGTCCTTGTCCTTTTTTTGAGCAGTTCATACTCCCCATTTGCCCAAATGCTTCCAAAGCCCGCTTCCAAACCGCCCGAAAAAACATTCACAACCTTTCGTAAGCCGTTGCAGACCAGCATATATACCGAAAACACGGAGACAAGCATGGTCGAGCAGAAAAGCGTAAGCGCTGCCAGTCCCGCATGCTCATAGACAATATCGGAGACGGCATGGCGCATAACTGCTTTGCGCTGCGTCAGCGCTGAGTTGTCGGGCTCGCATTTTAGATTCAGCTTGTATCTCTTTCTGACATAAACACTAAGGAATATAGGGGTTAGGCAAAAAACTACAGAACTTCCAAGCTTTACCGTATAGATACTGCACCGGTTATTGATCAGAACAACAGCAATCACAGTGTTCGCAAGTGTTGCAAAGATCTGAAATGTGTAATATACATAGTTTCTCTGGTCGGCCTTGAGCAATGTTTGATAGGTTATTCCAAAGAAATACTGTGCAAAAGTTCCCGTTGCGATAATCACGATCAATAGAGCCGCTTCCGCCCATCGGATTTCCGTATGCGCAACAAACGAATAGCCGCACGCAATCACCAGTACATACAGCAAGTATACCGCAGAGATTTTACGCATAAAAATCTGGTTGGCTCTTAACAGGGCATTGAGCCTTCCATTATCCTTATCTGCCATCGCACGATAGAGCGCAACCCGTGTCGAACCGCTCGCGCCTGCCTGCAGAATCGAAATCAAGCTTAGTAATTGAGTGACAGACGATATCACGCCATTATAGTCTGATCCAAAGGATGAGATAATCAAGCGGGGCAGGATCAGGCTGCATGCCAGTGTAACTACCTCATATAACCCCATACCAATAATATTATAAAGTGCCTTCTTCGTTCGCACACAAATCTCCCTTATCTGTCCGTATCGGGCGCAAGGTGAATCCCGAATTCTCTCCGGGTGAGCACATCCAGCGCCTCCAAGTAATTATTAAAGCAGAAATGCCTTTCCACCGTTTCAACTGCGTACTGTCCAGTTTCCGCAACCTTTGATTTGTCGTCAGCAAGGCTTTCTATGATAGCGGCAAGTTTTTGGGGATCGTCAATGGCAAAGGAATATCCGCATTGATATTCATCGATGTAACTAGCCAATCCGCAATGAATACTGCTCAATACGCATAAGCCAAGGCCCATGGCCTCAAGTATTACCATGCCGGCACTTTCGTTTTTACTCGGCAGCACAAGAATATCGTATTCATTATAAATTGCTTCCATTTTCCCAAATGGAACATTTGTACGCACATCAATCAGATTGCCAACCTGCTTATCCTGGATGTATTGCTTTAATTTTTCAAAATATTCCTTTTCCGCGGTATTTGAGAGCTGTCCGATTATGGTAACCGCAACATCTTTACGGTGCTTCAAGCAGGCAACGGCATCGACCAAAAAGAAGTGGTTTTTGTAGGCCCTATACTTTCCCACATCCAAAATACGAAGCACACCACCCTGGCAGTAGTTCTTGGCTTTCTGCTGCGCAGGCCGCTCACAAACCAAAGGAACAAAGTAGGATGCCTCCTTTCCAGGCTGCATCTCCTCTGTTAAGTTCTCACGGCTGTCTTTGTACAACACGGGACTGAATACCACTTGCGGAAACATAATCCTACGCAGCAGCCGCTTTATCATACCAACCTTCTTTTTGTTTCCATAAACAGGTTGCTGGATGTAAAGAATAATTTTTTTGCATCCGGCTAAGTACGCTGCGTATTTCACTAAAAAATTGGTAACTGTTCTTTCGCGCACGATGATCAGCGTTGGCTTGAATTCCCGGATATTTCGGACGAGGGAGAAAAATCCAGGAATAAACACTGACATCTTCTTTGTCTCCGCAACATCCGGTGGATACCTTCTATCAACAAACTTATACAGTATCCTTGACAACACCGATTGCCGCATTCTCTCGAAATCCACATAATCGTGGACCTCACTTACGCCCTCAAATTGGGCAAGAAATTTAACCGCAATGCCCATTTCATGCCATCCATGCATTACAGGAACCTGGTTTGTATGATAGCGCGGCGCTACATACATAATTCTGACAGCATCTTGCATTGTTCTCCCCCTGTTCGTTTAGTATGATTCCTTTTTATCCCCCGACAGACTCATTGACCACATAACTGGAAGTATAATGTGCAGATACTCTAAGTAATATGACACTTGCATTAAATCAATCATCAATACCGTCCCTATCATCCCGGCAAACAGTATCCATTCTTTTCTTTGCATCCGATTCCGCCGGTGCCAGACGCGGATGAACATTACCACATATATTGAATAGAACAGCAATACACCGATAAGTCCCAGTGACGCCGCCAGCTCCAGGTAGTTATTGTGCGCATATAGGCCTTTATCATTATATTGGGCAAAATTATGCAGACCCACACCAAGCAACGGGTGATCTAAAAAGACGGAAACGGCTGTTGTCATCAGATACAATCTGTCTGCGGAACTTTTGTCCAGTGAGCCGCTCTCAGTACCTTCGAAAAACTTTGTTACTCGCCTAATTGTATAGGCGAAAATCTCACTGTTATTGGATGCAATGTGTACAGTTACAGCAATCACGCAACCTATTATCAGGATATTTTTAACTAATTTCATTGGATTTTCCTGATGGGCAATGAATACAAACAGCAAAGATACCGGCAGGACAATTATGTTTTTCTTGGCGGCAGAAAGGATAATAACAAAGATCTCCAACAATAGCAACGCGGCATCCCACAGCTTCCCTGTCTGTTTCCGGCCAGACATAATTCTGTCAAACAACATTATCGATGAATATGTCAGCACATTCGCTATGCCGTTTTCATGGTAGCCTTCAAAGCCAATACGGCCCTGACCCCATGTTGCAACAGGATTCAGAAATAGTGTTCTGATTGCCAGCGCAGTAGCTCCTAAAATAAAGTAATTGACAAACCGGCTGATATCCTCTTGGGTCTCAATATTTTCATTGATAGACCAGGCAAGCAGCGCCACCTGTACAAAGCTAATTGTATATTGGATCACCGACTCCTTTGATCCTGCCCATATCACAGAGAGGAACATATACAGGGCCAACAATGCATACCAACACACCAGGTAATTTCCCTTCAGTTTTCCTTTTTGGACAATATTAATAATCGTCACTCCATAGAAAACTATTTGTATCGCTCTGCATAATAATGTGTGATCTTTAAACGCGACTGTAACAACAATCGCAAGAAAAGCTATTATATTGTCTATCGACTTCTTCGTAATTCTAATACCATTCATCTCCCAACAGATCAATCAAATCTCTTTCAAGAATTACAAAAACAACCTGCTGTTTAAAGGTACATTTTTGTAATCAAAGAAGATATGCATTTTTCACTATCAGTACCTATTTATAAAGACATAATAAATTTGTTGATCCTGTCAACAGCTTCCTGAATAATATCTTCGCCCCTTGTCAACGCGATCCGAACATAGCTGTCGCCTACCTCACCGTAGGTTATACCGGGAACAACTGCCACTTGAACTTTATCAAGAAGTTCAAACGCAAAGTCGGTAGAATTCATACCGGTTTTACTAATATCAACAAAAGCATAAAATGTACCCTGCGGTTTTCGGCAGGAAAGTTTTTCAATCTTATTGATTCCCTCAACTAGAATATCTCTTCTTCTCTGATACCCCTTAACCATCTCATTTACGGAATCCTGGCTGCCTTTTAACGCAGCTAATGCCGCATATTGAGACGGCTGGGGACAGCATGAGGCCACATTCTCCTGGAATCTTGTCATCGCACTGATGATATTCTCATCACCTACGGCATAACCTACACGCCATCCTGTCATGGAATACCGTTTCGAAAAACTATTGATCAAGATAGTACGGTCTTTCATTCCCGGAATATCAACAATACTGACAAATTTCGCACCATCAAACAAAATGCAGCTATACGCTTCATCTGATACAACCAGGATATCGTTTTTCTTGGCGATCTCTGCCACCGCTTCCAGGGACTCTCTTGTATAGACTTCGCCAGTGGGATTGCAGGGCGTATTGATGATCATAATTTTTGTCCTTGGTGTTACTGCCTTCTCTAATAGTTCAGTTGAAAGCGCAAAACCCTCTTTATCACTGCTGACAATAACAGGAACACCACCAGACATTGTTACCATCTGTCCATAGTTAATCCAGTAAGGTGCAGGAATCAGCACTTCATCTCCCTCGTTAATACAGCTCTTAATAAGGAGATACAACGCCCCCATGGCTCCCACTGTAATAATTACATTCTTTGCCGGGTCATACGCAATTCCTGTTTCTTCTTTAACCTTATTTGCAACCTCCGTCCTGAGTTCCATGAGGCCCGCATTGGCTGTATACTTCGTCCGGCCTTCCCTTATTGCTTTGCAGGCTGCCTCACAAACTTCGGGCGGTGTTGGATAATCCGGATCCCCCAGTGTCAGATCAATTACATTACTATACTCCTTTGCCTTATCAAACAGCCTTCTTGTAAGACTTGGTAGTATCTTATTGGCTACTTCAGATACATTCATACTTTTTGTTCCCCTTTATCGTTTACAAGTCCTGTAAGCTGCAGCTTCTTGCCGTAGATTAAATCCGTCTCTTTGGGCTCAAACGCAATGAATCCGCTGCCAGGGTAAAGCGTCAGCTCGCCAATGTAAATACGATCCTTAATTGAATAAAAGTCCACTCTTAAAAAATCCATGTCTTTTGATAGCATTTCGGCAATTTTCTTCATTTCCATCAGCCTTGCAGGCTTTGGAATGTCTGCCTCATAGTCATTTTTGGAACTATCACAGAAATTTAATGGATTCCAATCAAAATCATACGGATTCAGTTTATGCTCGACATAACGGTTGAAATCCACCTCTACATAGTCAGCAACACCATTAAAGCAAAAGATCTTATAATCTTTCAGCTCCCATCCAGATTCATCCACCATGTATGCCTCGGCAATAATTCTTGGCTTAACATCCTTATAGGGCCATTCACGGGAATTTGTATAGAAATTCCGTCCTAAGCAGCGATTGATCTTCTTTCTGGCCGTCTTTCTGTCAAATTTTGATTTATCCGTACAAATGACCAAACCTCCCGAGTCATGTGTGCATTTTAATACAAACTGATCAGGCAGCTTATCAAAGTCGATATCATCAAAATTTTCCCATACACCAAGTAAAGGGATCAGAAATTCATCGCCAACTTTCTCCGAAATAAACTCTCTAACCTCGTACTTATCGACCATTCTCGTATAAATCGGTTTGCGATCATACAGTTTCAGCCATTGCAGTTTTTCATTTAATGTTTGGGGATTATCTAAATTCAGTCTCTCTCCAGTTTTAACGCTATATAACCTCTCAAGATATTTCCGATCCTCATCCAATGTACCAATATGGAATCTGCCCCAAAAGTAGGTCAGATAACTCATAGGATCATTCAAAACCCGCGATAGTAAACTCATATTTACCTCCCCTTTATTACCGCATAAAACACTGCATTCCTCACTTCTTATGTGGTGAGCAAGACCGTTTTTTGCCGGATTGTACCCATTTATTCCCTTGTCAGTATTTGGTTCAAGCTCTTCAGCCTGCATATATCGATCATCTTTCGTGCGATCCGGTCTGCGGAGCAGCACTGCCGGATCTTTTCCTTGGCCTTGATGCCCATAGATGATATGTCAAATTTCTGCTCATAGACCGTTTGCATCGCTTCTGCCATAGCATTCACATCGCCAACAGGCACCAGCAGCCCGTTTTCTCCATGGTCGATCAGGTCACTGGGTCCGGTAGGACAATCGGTAGAAATACACGGAACACCTACCGCCATCGCTTCCAGCAGCGCATTGGGCATCCCCTCAAAATCAGAGGAAAGCACAAAGAGCGATGTTCCTTCGTAGACCGACCGGATATCATTGCTTCTTCCCATCATCTGAATTCGGTCACCCAGGCCTGTTTTCTTTGCATATGCTTTCAACGCATCCAGTTGGGTTCCTTGACCATAGATCCGCAGCACAGCTTCCGGCGTCTCCGCAAATGCCATACAAAAGGAATCTATTAGCAGCATAAAATTTTTCTGCTGTTCCAGACGGCCTACACCGCAGACCACAAACTGATCCTTGGGAGGATTCCATTGCGCTGACAACAACCCCTCTGAGATCGGGTTGAACAACACATAAATCTTGTGATGGTACTTCTTGGGAAAATAATCCTTCTGCGCCTGGTTCTGTACGAATGTAGCTTTGGACTTATAGACCAGCAGATCACGCAAAATGCGAAACGGTTTAAATGCCGGTGAAGAAGCAGGGTCGATCCTCATAGATTGCAGCACATTGGTTTTTAATCCGACACACGCAAGCTCCGTACACAGCGCTACCTGAAATAAAAACGGGATCACAAAGTCCGGCTTCTGTTCTTTAATGATTCTCCTTATCCGTTTGACCTTTTCCAAATAGCTGATCTTTTGATAATCAGCATGGCATCCGTTTGACATATTGATAACTGTGACCTTATCACTGATTGGGTATTCGTTATCGACGCCATAATATTTCAAAACACATACCGCATTGCCCAATTCCGCAAGGGAGGACGACAGCAAAGATACAACCCGCTCGGCTCCACCACCAAACAGCGTGGTTGTTATGAACATATATTTGTTCGTAGAATTGTCCATCTCTTTCAACCTCTGTTTATCAGGGTTTCATAAAACTTCGTGTATCTGGGCACGATGGCCGTTTCGGAATAGTCAGCGCCGGCCTTACTGCTGTTTCTGCTGCCCATTCTTTGGCGCACCTCTGCTGCCATGATGTCATTGACCGCCCGGATCAGCGCGTCTTTGGAGTATTCCTCCACGATTACGCCGCCGTCATTGCCGATCATATCCGCGTTGGCGGACCAGTCGGTAACGATACAGGGCAGGCCCGCGGACATGGCTTCCACCAGAGAGTTGGAGAAGCCTTCCCCCCAGTAATGGGTTAAAAACAAAAACGCGTCACACCGCAGGAGCATCTCCTGAACAAACGCCTTGTCCTTATTGCCGTACAGCACCACATTTTCCGGGATATCCATAGCCTGGATCTCCGGGCCTACGCTGCCGATCAAATGGAAGGTAATGCCGGACAGTTCCTTAGCTGCTTCAATGATCACATCACAGCCTTTTTCCGCGATAACACCGCCGGCATAAACCAAATCGTGAATCTGATCCCGGTAATCCCGATCTCCTTGCACCAGTTCTTCCCTGGAAACAAAGTTGGGGATCAGTTCTACATAGCAGGATTTTTTCACAGTACTTCTTACGAAGTCGTAGGACTTGCCGTTGAGGACCATCACACCGTCACAAAGGCCTGTGAGCAGCCTGAACACAAACCGTTTTAATCCGCTGTTGACCACATTGGGGACGGTACAGCGGCAATGAACAATAAATTTGCGGCCCATGATTTTCGCAAGGACTCCGGTGATGATCTCCCGGACCATCCCCAACAGCTTGCAGGGGATACAGGTATGGACCACCCCTATCTCCCGTGCCTTATCTCCCCACAGGGCCTTCGCTTCTTTGCTCCAAATACCAAAGCAGCGTTTGATCTCATCGGTGAGTTTGATTTTTGTGTCTTTGGAATCCCTTCCGCCGATCATGTTGGAATTGATATGCACGATTTCCCAATCACCAGGCAGGCCGATCTGCAGCAGGCGCTTTGTCCATGTGGCGATTCCGCCGTTGGGTGGCGGATAATGCGAGATCAGTAGCACCTTATTCATGGGTTTCCTCCACTTCCAGCTTTCTGATCACACGGGCGGGGTTGCCGGCGATGACACAGTTATCTTCAAATTCGCCCGCTACCACAGAGCCGGCGCCGATGACGCAGTTATTGCCGATCTTACTGCCCTTCAAAATGATCACATTACAGCCGATAAACACATTCTCGCCGATCTCAACGGGCTTTGTCTTCATGCCGCTGTTGGGATGCTCCAGCCGCTGCTGGGGGTCAATGGGATGGAAGTCGTGGTCAAAGATCTTTACATTGCCGCCGATGCTGGTGTGCCTGCCGATGCGGATGGACTCCCGGGAATAGATCGTAACGCCGGACATGCGCACATCGTCCTCCAGGACCACCTTCGCGCCTGCCCGGGCCATAATGATGGAGCGCTGGTACAGGCCCACCAGGTTGGAAAGGAAGCTGCTGACGCACACCACCCTATCACCCAGGGTCATGGAGGAATCCTTCGCGCAGACAAGCACGGGCAGGCCATAGAAGGCGCAGTTCTTTCCGTACTTGACGCCTTGCAGCTT
The DNA here is from genome assembly GCA_045611945.1 of Faecousia sp. Classification (GTDB taxonomy): domain Bacteria; phylum Bacillota; class Clostridia; order Oscillospirales; family Oscillospiraceae; genus Faecousia. Next base: position 10,668 of record JAZKYA010000083.1, read on the forward strand.
CATCATAAACTTGGGAATCGGATTTTTGATACCCAGCATTGCAAACATCCTTTCGTTCAGTGAACTCTCCATGTGACTGTGATGCCTGTACTTACGAGATTGCTACGCCAGTGTGAGCACTGGCTCGCAATGACATACATTTTATATATTGCGTTACAGCACATATTTCTTGAGGGGTTTGATCTGTGCCATCACCCAGGAGGCGGCAAAGGAAAGTAGTACAAACACCAGCGCGAACAGCACCGACAGCACCGGATACAGCGGTGTTCCGATGGGCGTGATATGCAGGAACTTATACACGAACTGGATGAACAGCGGATGGATCAGATACACGCCGAAGCACAGCCGGTCCATCGCCCATACACGCCCGGACCCGGGCTTGCCGATCCGGTAAAACAGCAGAAACATACTTGCCGCGAACAGGGCACACCCTGGGCGGTGGTAATCCATCACATATCCCAGCGGAAGCCCCGCCATGCCCACCGCCAGGACAATGATTACGGAAGCTGCCGTACCGGCAGCGGGAATCCATGCGGCCTGGCTCCATTGGGGCTTTTCATTATAGAAATAATGTCCCAGCAGGAGATAAAAAAGCGGATATGTAGTCAGCGGCAGCTTGAACGCGATATGGGATCCTGTCAGTGTATCGGTCAATGGGATGCAGAAGTTGAACACAAACAGGATCAGCAGCAGGTAACCAAGCTGCCCTTTTGTGGCACGGTCAGTAAATGCCTTTATAAAGGGCAGGAACAGGTAAATCCCGATCAGGGTGTACAGATACCACAGGTGGCCGAAGCTGTCTCCGTTGATCAGCCGGATGATTGCGTCCGGCAGCAGGGAAAGGGATATCTGCTTTGTTTCAAACAGGGACATCAGCATACCGTAGGGAATGCCGAATATCACAAGGGCCAGCAGCATCCGTCTGGTGTACTTGCAAAGGCAGTCCCGAATGCTGATCTGCTTATCCTTACGAAGAAACAGCGCGCCTGTGATCATAAAAAACACAGGCACGGCCCATTTGGTCAAGCTGTATGCCGTGACCAGAAACGCGTTTTCCGAGAGCGTCATGGAGAACATATCCGGATTGTCGGTCAGCGTGCTCCAGGCATGGGAAACCACCACCGCAACAGTGGCAACGATCCGCAGCCAGCTCAGTGCGCCGGATACAGCCTGCTTTTTCATAAAATCCCCCATCCGTTTTTACAGCCCCGCCTGGCCGAACACCTTATAAATGTCCTCCCAGCGGTGGTTTTTCATCGTATATTCGTGACCGCTGCGGCCCAGCTCCGCGCACTTCTGCGGATCATGGAGCA
>JAZKYA010000084.1:0-5725 GCA_045611945.1 Faecousia sp.
TCGGCAAGACGCAAGCCTGCTTCGACAGGCGAAGCGGCTGCCGGGCACCGCAACAGGGCTTTGCTAACGCAAATGATTTTAATAGTCGGCGCAGCCGACACCTTAATTTTGAATTTTGCATTTTGAATTTTGAATTCAGCACCGCAAGTTGCCTGTGTAAACGATCATTTACTATAGCAAATATGGCAGCAAAAATACGGTGGGCAGGGCCCACCGTAGGTTGCTAGAATCGGTATCCGGCAAAGAGCAGGCGCTCCAACGCGGTGTTGGCTTCCTCGTCGGTAAACAGGCAGGTGAAGCGCTTATCCACCGCCAGCGCCTCCAGACTTAGGGCAAGACTGCCCCTGGCTGCCAGCTCCCCGAAGCCGTCGCTGGTCCGGCTGCCCGAAAGACACCGCTTTGCCTGGACCATATCCGTTACCGGACGGATCCGGACCCCCAGCTTGGCTGCCTTTTCCCGGTTCACGGCCAGGGCCGCAAGGAATTTTTCTTCCATCTTACTTCTCCAGGATCACAGGGCCGTTATTGTCTGCCAGGGTCTTGGAAATGAAGGCGGCGGCATCCCCGGCAGACAGGGTAACCTGCTCGCCGGTACGCATGTTCTTCACAGAACACATATTCTGGGCGATCTCGTCCTCACCCAGCAGCACCGCGAAGGGAACTCCCAGCTTGTCAGCGTAGCTCATCTTCTGCTTGAACTTTTTCTGCTCACCGTAGAGCTGCACCCGGACACCGCCGCTGCGCAGGGCTTCCGCCAGGGCAATGGCAGGGGCGGGATCAGCGGTCATGGGCAGCACCAGGGCATCGGCAGGAGCGCAGGGAAGCTCCGGGTTCAGAAGGCCCTGCTCATCCAGCACATAGAACAGCCTTGTCAGGCCGATGGAGATACCCACGCCGGGAAGGGCTTTATCGGTATAGTAGCCTGCCAGATTATCGTAGCGGCCGCCGGAGCAGACGGAGCCGATCTCGGGATGATCCAGAAGGGTGGTTTCATAGACGGTGCCGGTGTAGTAATCCAGACCTCTGGCGATGGTCAGATCCACGGCGAAATTGGCTTCCGGCACACCGAAAGCGGCCAGGTTGGCGGTAACAGCTTTCAGCTCTTCCAGACCCTTGTCGAAGGTCTCGTTTCTGCCGCGGTAGCCTTCCAGAGCGGCGATCACCTGGGCATTGGTGCCGGTGATGGCGATGAACTTCAGAATCTCACCGGCCTGGGTTTCCTCCAGGGCACATTCGCTTACCAGCAGGGCGCGGACCTTGTCAGCGCCGATCTTATCCAGCTTGTCCACGGTGCGCATGATATCGCCGCTCTTTTCGCTGAGCTCCAGCATGGCGTAGAAGCCGTTGAGGATCTTGCGGTTGTTTACCCGGATCTGGAACTTCTGCAGGCCAAAGCCACGGAACACCTTATAGATGATAGCCGGGATCTCGGCCTCGTTGAGGATATCCAGCTTGCCGTCGCCAATGATATCGATATCCGCCTGGTAAAACTCCCGGAAGCGGCCGCGCTGGGCCCGCTCGCCGCGGTAGACCTTGCTGATCTGGTAACGGCGGAAGGGGAAGGCCAGATCGTTATAGTGCAGGGCCACATATTTGGCAAGGGGTACGGTCAGGTCAAAGCGCAGGGCCAGATCGCTGTCACCCTTCTGGAAACGGTAGATCTGCTTTTCCGTTTCTCCGCCGCCCTTGGCCAGAAGAATCTGGGCGTCCTCAATGGCAGGGGTGTCGAGGGCCGCGAAGCCGTAAAGGGAGTAGGTATGGCGGAGAATCTGCATCATTCTTTCCAGCTTTGCCTGCTTGCCGGGCAGCAGCTCCATAAAACCGGACAGTGTCCGGGGCTTAATGATATCCATGGTTTTTATTTCCTTTCAGTCAATAAAAATAGTGAAGAAGTAAAAGTGAATAGTGAATAGTTGAGGAATCCCCTTCGGGGATCATTGAAATAGTCCGCGAAGCGGACACAATACCTCTTCACTTTTCACTATTCACTCTTCACTCAAATCCTGTTTTCAGAAACGGGATTTGCTGTGCAGCATTTCACGCCAGTCCAGGTCACCCCGCTGCAGGCCCATGATGAACATTTCGGCGCTGGCCAGGTTGGTGGCGATGGGAACATTGTGTTTGTCGCAATGGCGGATGGTCTCGATCATCTGGCTGTCATCCCAGGGATCGGTATTGTTGGGGTCGGCAAACAGCAGCACCAGGTCGATCTCGTTGTAGGCGATACGGGCGTTGATCTGCTGGTGGCCGCCCTGCTTATGACTCAGCAGCAGCGTAATGGGCAGACCTGTATTGTCCGCGATCAGACGGCCTGTGGTGGCGGTGGCAAACAGGTTGTGCTTGACCAGGGCGCTTTTATATGCGGTGCAGAACTGCACCATCAGTTCTTTTTTCTTGTCGTGAGCCAGAAACGCGATATTCACAGCAATCACTCCTTCTCGAACATTCTCTATACTATAATGTGATATTCACCCGCAGGCCCTGGATCCGCTTTGCGATCCGGCGGCAGGCAGCGCCCGCTCCCCGCTTGGTATGCTTCAAAAGAGGTTTATAAAAAGCGGCGGACAGGGTAACATTGGGATCTTCGGGTACAATACCCATCAGGGGAAGGCCTGCCCGGTCCATCACATCGTCTACAGTCATTTCCATGGCGGCGGCCATCTTGGGATTGATCCGGTTGACGATCAGACGCACATCGGCCTTTCCCATCAGCTCCAGCACCTCGCCGGCCCGGGCAGCGTCCCGGACAGCGGCCGGGTCAGCGCCGGTGACCAGCAGCACCCGGTCGGCAAACTGGGCGGCTAACTGGAAGCCAGCGTCGATGCCCGCGGGGGCATCCAGGAAAATGTACTGGAACTGCTTCCGGGCCTGGGCAAGCATGGCCCGGAAAGCGCCTGCATCAATGCTGTCAGCGGTGCAGTGCATAGGGGCTGTGAGAAACCGCAGCCTGGGATAATCCGGATGGACGGCAGCCTGGTCCAGGCTGTAGCCCCCCTGGGATACATCCGTGAAGGAAAGGGCACTGATCTGCTGAATACCCAGAGAGATGTCCAGATTCCGCAGGCCGATATCACAGTCGACGCACAGCACATCCAGACCTGCGTCTGCCAGGGCTGTTGCGATGCCTGCGCAGACTGAGGTTTTGCCTGTTCCGCCCTTGCCGGACAGAACCGCAAGCAATTCGCCCACGAAACCACCTTCCTTTCCTATAATCAAATTCATTATAAAGGAAAAACGCACAAAAGTAAAGTGTTTTTTCCTTGATTTTCAAAGGAAATTCATCGAAATAAACAAAAGCAACTTGCACGGCTGATAGGAATTATCTGCCGTTGGCCCGGGGCTTCCCATTCATAAATAATTTACGGAAATTCCCTTTTTTCCTCTTGCTTTTTCCGGCAGCTTGCGTTATTATATATTAGCACTCAGCCGAAAGGAGTGCTAATATCTTGTAGATATGAGTGGCTCAGCGCCACGGTCTAAATAATGAGTTGGAGGATCTGTTATGAAACTGAAACCCATGGCAGACAATGTTCTGCTGAAGCAGCATGAGGCCGCCGAGACTACCACTTCCGGCATCATCCTGGCTACTACCAATAAGGAAAAGCCTGCGATCTACGAAGTGGTCGCCGTTGGCCCCGGCACGAAAGATGTCACCATGACCGTTTCCGCAGGCGACAAGGTGGTCGTCAGCAAGTTCACCGGCAATGACATCAAGCTGGACGGCGAGGAGTACAAGTTCGTCAAGCTCGACGACATCCTGGCTGTCGTCACCGACTAATCAAGGAGGATTTTGAATCATGGCAAAAATGATCGTTTACGGCGAGGAAGCCCGTAAGAAGCTGCAGTCCGGCATTGACCAGCTGGCCAATACCGTTAAGGTCACCCTGGGCCCCAAGGGCCGCAATGTGGTGTTGGGCAAGAAGTACGGCGCGCCCCTGATCACCAACGACGGTGTGACCATCGCCAAGGAAGTGGAGCTGGAGGACGCTTTTGAGAATATGGGCGCTCAGCTCATCCGTGAGGTCGCCACCAAGACCAACGATGTTGCCGGTGACGGCACCACCACCGCTACTCTGCTGGCCCAGGCCATCACCCGGGAGGGCCTGAAGAACCTGAGCGCCGGCGCAAACCCCATGGTTATGCGCAAGGGCATCGACAAGGCCGTAGCCGCTGCTGTGGAGTCCATCAAGGAAAACTCCGTTCCCGTGTCTGACTCCGCCGCCATCGCCAGAGTCGGCGCTGTTTCCTCCGGCGACGAGGCCATCGGCGCGCTGATCGCTGAGGCCATGGAAAAGGTGGGCACCGAGGGTGTTATCACCATCGAGGAGAGCAAGACCGCTGAGACCGGCCTGGATGTGGTGGAGGGTATGCAGTTTGACCGGGGCTATATCTCCCCCTACATGGTCACCGATACCGATAAGATGGAAGCCGTTCTGGACGATGCGTATATTCTGATCACCGATAAGAAGATCTCCTCCATTCAGGAGATCCTGCCCATCCTGGAGCCTGTTGTGAAGGCCGGCAAGAAGATGATCATTGTTGCCGAGGATGTGGAGGGCGACGCTCTGGCTACCCTGCTTGTCAACCGCCTGCGGGGCAACTTCAACTGCGTCTGCGTCAAGGCCCCCGGCTTCGGTGACCGCCGCAAGGAAATGCTGCAGGATATCGCCGTGCTGACCGGCGGTACTGTGATCTCCAGCCAGCTCAACATGGAGCTGACCGAGGCCACCCTGAATGATCTGGGCCGCTGCCGCCAGATCGTTGTCACCAAGGACAACACCACCATCGTTGACGGCGCGGGCGATCCCGAAATGATCAAGGCCCGGGCCCACCAGATCCGCAGCGCCATCGCTACCACCACCTCCGACTACGACCGTGAAAAGCTCCAGGAGCGCCTGGCAAAGCTGGCCGGCGGCGTTGCCGTCATTAAGGTCGGTGCCCAGACGGAGGTTGCCATGAAGGAGCAGAAGCTGAGAGTGGAGGACGCTCTGAACGCAGCCCGTGCCGCTGTGGAAGAAGGTATCGTGGCCGGCGGCGGTACTGCCCAGGTCAATGCCATCGCTGCCGTTGAAAAGCTCATTACAAAGCTGACCGGCGACGAAAAGACCGGCGCCAAGATCATTGCCGCCGCTCTGCAGGCCCCCATCCGCCAGATCGCTGAAAATGCCGGCGTGGACGGCAGCGTGGTCTACGAGAAGATCCGCTCCTCCAAGAAGATCGGCTTCGGCTACAACGCCTACACCGAGCAGTATGTGGATATGATCTCTGCCGGTATCGTCGATCCCACTAAGGTTACCCGCTCCTCCCTGGAGAATGCCGCTTCCATTGCCGCTTGCGTGCTGACCACCGAGAGCGTGGTTGTCGACAAGCCCGACCCCGGGGCCGATGCCGCTGCCGCTGCTGCCGCTGCCGGCGCAGGCGGAATGTACTAAGAACCAAAAAACAGCCTTGCAGGTAACCCTGCAAGGCTTTTTTTGAGACTGTTAAAAAAGAAGGTTTGCACCAAGGCTCCCTCGTCAGAGGGAGCCTTGGGCAGTCTGTCAAAAAACTTGTTTTGTGACAGACTGACAGAGGTCAAAGGAGCCGCAAAGACAAACAACTCGCTCCCGTCGGCGTACAGGTGGTACGGTAGGGAGCGAGTTGTGCAGTAAGTCAAAAAGCCTTGCGCAGCAAGCTTTTTCACCCCTCATCCGTCAAAAATCAGAGATTTTTGCCACCTTCCCCC
>JAZKYA010000085.1:0-17215 GCA_045611945.1 Faecousia sp.
GATGCCCTGCGCGGTCTCGGGACGCAGGTAAGCCACAGAGGAGGAGTCCTCGGTGACACCGATCTTGGTCTGGAACATCAGGTTGAAGTTACGGATGGAGGTGAAATGGTGCTTGCCGCAGTTGGGGCAGACCACATCCTCGTGATCGGCGATGAAATCGTTCATCTGGTCGGTGTTCATGGCATCCACATTGACATCCTTGCCGGACTCGCTCTCCTCAATGAGCTTGTCGGCACGGTGACGGGCGCCGCAGCCCTTGCAGTCCACCAGAGGATCAGAGAAGGAACCCACGTGACCGGTGGTGATCCAGGTCTGAGGGTTCATGATGATGGCGGCATCCAATCCCACATTGTAGGGGGACTCCTGGACGAACTTCTTCAGCCAGGCCTTCTTCACATTGTTCTTGAACTCCACGCCCAGAGGGCCGTAGTCCCAGGAGTTGGCCAGACCGCCATAGATTTCGGAGCCGGCATAGACATAGCCTCTGTTCTTGCAGAGATTTACGATCATATCCAGTGTCTTTTCACTGTTCTTCATGGTATATCCTCCAGTTTATGGGTTATTTTCCTTAATGAATGTATATTATACAAAGAACGCCGCGGTAAATCAAGTAGCAATTACGCTTCCCCGGTATATTCCGGGCCCAGATCCTGGGCCATTATGGTATGGATCCGCTGGGCGATATCGACGGTGGTAACACCCTCAAGCTCCTCAGGAGGGATGACTTCCAGCAGGTGCAGGTCAATATCCGTGGGCTTCAGCTTTTTCAGATTTCCCAAAACCTTGTGGGTATTGGTAACGGTGCAGACCACGATCGGCACTTTCGCCTTCTGGGCGATCTTGAACACGCCGGGACGGAAGTGGTGGAGCTTATGATCCCGGCTGGTATAGCCTTCCGGAAATACGGCAATGGACACCTGGTCCTCTTTGAGAAGCCGGATGCAGTTGAGGATCGTTTTCAGCGCTTCCCGGTCATTTTCCCGGTTGATGGGCTGGCACATGATCCTGTGCATCAGCGTACCCACAATAAACAAAGCGCCATTTTCCCGCTTGGAGATAAAGGCAAGCTGGCTGCGGCGAAAATGATGGATCAGCACCACCGGATCAAAGTCGTTGAGGTGGTTGCACACCAGCAAAAACCGGCCATCGGCGGGGGTTTTCTCCAGTCCTTTGGTATGGACACGCATCATAAGGATGCTGTGGGCCGCCTCCGCCAGCAGGCCGATCATCCAACGGTAGAAACGGGAGTCTTCTTTCTGCTCCTTACTCACATCGATGGACTTGCTCAGTATCCAAACTGCCAGAAAAACCAAAGCAGCCTGGATCAGAAATGCCGCGGCAAAGCCCACAGGCAGCATCCACAGCCACCCGAAACTCCCAAACCCTCCACCGGTTATGCACCACAGCACAGCCAGCACGGCACTCAGCAAAGATACGCCGCCGATCAACATAGACTTCCCTCCATGGGTCACAATTTTTACCATTATACTATTCTCAGCCGGAGGAAACAAGTATTTTCTCTCACTTTTTTTCACAAACACTGGAAATCCGCCGTACAGCTTGGTATAATACTTAGCATGAAGCGCTAAATGATCGTTTATCTCACCGTCCAAAGCCTTCCCCCTTGGGGGAAGGTGGCTGCCCGGAGGGCAGACGGATGAGGGGTGTGGCAGCTTTTTGGCCCCTCATCAGTCAAAAATCAAAGATTTTTGACAGCTTCCCCCCAAGGGGAAGCCTTTTGGGTGCGGTGGTGATCGGTAAGTTAAACGATCATTTACATTACATCTAGAAACAGAGAGGAATCAATTATGGGTCTTTCCGCGTCTGCCCCTTGGCGAGCATTTTATGGTGACACCCCTGTGTCTCTTGACTATCCCAGCCTGACCATGTATCAGCTTCTGCGCCGTAATGCCAAGCAATACCCCGGCAGTGCCGCTTATGTATTTATGGGAAAACAGACCTCATACGCCGCCTTCCTGGACCGTATTGAGTCCGCGGCAAAGGGACTTACCAAGCTGGGCATCAGCAAGGGTGACCGGGTCACCATCTGTATGCCCAACAGCCCTCAGGCTTTGGACTGCTTCTATGCCCTCAACCGGATCGGCGCGATCCCCAGTATGATCCATCCCCTGTCCGCCCCCAAGGAGATTGCCTTTTACCTGGAGGTATCCCACAGCAAGGCCATTCTGACACTGGACCAGTTTTACGGCAAGGTGGCCCAGGCCGCCGGGGACTGCACGATCCTCATTGCCAAGATCCAGGACGAGCTGCCCTTTCCGCTGAATCTGCTGTACCCCATGACCAAGAGCGCCCGGACTATCCCCAGGCTTCCCAAGTCCGGCTATACCCTTTGGACGGATATGGTCACTGCCGGCAAGGATACTTCTCTGCCGGAGGACACCGGTAAAGCCGAGGACTGCGGCGCGATCCTCTATTCCGGCGGCACCACCGGCACCAGCAAGGGCATCATGCTCTCCAATCTGAATTTTAACGCCCTGGGTATGCAGACCATTGCCGCCTCAGGCTTTGACAGCGTAGCGGGTATGAAAATGCTTTCCGTGATGCCTGTATTTCACGGTTTCGGCCTGGGTATCGGCATCCATACCGCCTTGATCGGCGGCGCTACCTGCATCCTGCTGCCCCAGTTCAGTATCAAGACCTACGCCGACACACTGGTCAAACAAAAGCCCAACATCATTCCCGGCGTACCCACCCTGTTTGAAGCGCTGCTGCGGGCGGAAAACCTGCAAAACGCTGACCTCAGCTTCCTGAAAGGCATTTTCTCCGGCGGTGACAGCCTGTCGCCGGAGCTGAAAAAGAAAGTGGACCAGTTTCTGAAGGACCACGGCTGCGCCGAGCAGATCCGGGAGGGCTACGGCACTACCGAGTGCGTCACCGCCTCCTGTCTGACTCCCAAGGACTATGCCCGCAGCGGCTCTATCGGCGTTCCTTTCCCAGATGTGTACTATAAGATCGTCACCCCCGGAACCACAGAAGAGGTAGATGCCAATATCGAAGGTGAGATCTGCGTCTCTGGCCCTACCGTGATGCTTGGCTATATGGATAACCCCCAGGAAACCGCCAACACCCTGCGCAGCCACGGCGATGGCCGTATCTGGCTGCACACCGGTGATCTGGGCCGCATGGACTCTGACGGTTTCATCTACTTCCGCCAGCGGATGAAGCGGATGATCATTACCTCCGGTTACAATGTATACCCCTCACAACTGGAAAATATCATTGACGGCCACGAAAAGGTGCTTCTGAGCTGTGTCATCGGCATTAAGGATGACTACCGTGGTCAGAAGGTCAAGGCCTTTGTAGTCCCCATGCCCGGCATCGCGCCCACCGAAGAACTCAAACAGGAGCTTCTGGACTACTGCAAGGAGCATGTGGCCAAATACGCCATGCCCCGGGAAATCGAATTCCGCACAGAGCTGCCCAAAACATTGGTCGGTAAGGTTGCCTACCGGGTTTTGGAAGAAGAAGCCCTGGCAAAGGAAGAAAATGCCTGATGACTAAACGGATCTGGGAACTGGATGCCCTGCGGGGCATCTGCATTCTGGGGATGGTGATTGTGCATTTGATCTACGACCTGGGCAGTCTGGGGCTGGAACACAGCTCCCGGCTGTTTACCATAGTCCAATACTGGGGTGGTACGGTATTCGTGCTGATCTCCGGCATCTGCGTCACCCTGGGCAGCAGGCATATCCGCCGGGGCTTGACCGTTTTTGGCTGTGGTATGCTCTGCACCGGCGTGACCGCCGGAATGTATTGGCTGGGTCTTGCGGACAAGAGCATTATCATCTATTTTGGGGTACTGCACTGTCTGGGTGCGTGTATGCTTCTTTGGGCCCTGCTGCGCCGGTGCGGTAATTGGCTACTGGCTGTGTTGGGTATCAGCTTTTGTATGGTTGGATCGTACCTGGAACGGGTAGTTCTGGTGGACTTTCCCTGGCTCATGCCCTTGGGCTTCCAATATCCCGGTTTCTCTTCTTCTGACTATTTTCCGCTGCTGCCCAATTTGGGCTGTTTCCTGCTCGGCACGCTGCTGGGCCGCACCCTGTACCGGGAGAAAACGACCCGTTTTCCCGGGTTCAACGCTCAGTCCCTCCCTGTCCGCTTTCTCTGCCAGTGCGGCAGGCATTCCCTTTTCATCTATCTGCTTCACCAGCCCTTAATTACCGGAATTCTGGCGCTGGCCGGAAGCCTTCACCGTTAGGAGTGACACATTATGAAACATCTTTCCAAACTGCCAGTTTTGACTGCATCCTGCGCCGGACTAGGCCTCGTGTGCCTCTGTGTGCGGCAGTGGCTTCTGAGCTCCGGCACAGATAAAAAAGGACTGCTGGTGGCCGGCCATCCCGGCACGGTCCTTTCCCTGCTGCTCCTGGCGGTATGTATCTGTATCTTGTGCCTTGCCCTGCGGCAGAAGCAGGTCTACCGTTTCCGCAATACCCCACTGAGCGTCGTGAGTATGGTGATGTTTGCCATCGGATATGGCTTCGCAGCCTGGAAGCTGCTTTCCACACCTGGTCAGGCCCTTTCTGTCATTACCGCAGCTCTTGGTATCCTCAGCGCCATGTGCGCACTGCTCATTGCCTTTGCCCTGTTTCGCAAGCTCCGGCTGCACCCGCTGGTATACTGCCCCTTTGTCCTTTTCTTCATGTTTTTCCTGGTGTGCCGGTATCAGCAGTGGAGCGGCGAACCGGAGCTGCAGCGGTATCTGTTCCAAATGCTCAGCGTAGTCAGTCTGATGATCTCCGCCTATCACCGGGCCGCTCTGGAAGCGGATAAGAAAGGTGCCCGGATCTATCTGCTTTCCAGCCGGGCCGCTGTTTTCTTCTGCATCGCGGCAATTCCCGGGAGCGTCTATGGTGTTTTGTACGGCTGCGCCGCCGTTGCCATCATCCTCGATGGTTTCACCGTTTCCAAAAAACAGGGGGCGTAAGCCATGTTTTTGCCAGAAAATATTCGAACCTGTATCGATGCCCTGGAAGCGGCAGGCTATGCAGCCTACGCTGTGGGCGGCTGCGTTCGGGATTCCCTGCTGGGGCTGACACCCCATGACTATGATCTCTGTACAGCAGCTACGCCAGAACAAGTACAAAATGTATTCTCAGGGTACCAGCTGGTGCTTGCGGGAGAAAAGCACGGAACTGTATCCGTTGTCATGGACCAGTCATTGGTAGAGATCACCACCTTCCGCACGGAAGGTGGCTACGCCGACAACCGCCACCCCGGCTGGGTGCGGTTTGTAACTGATATCAAAGAGGATCTCAGCCGCCGGGATTTTACCGTCAATGCCATGGCCTACTCCCCATACCGGGGCTTTGCCGATCCCTTCGGTGGACAGGCGGATCTGAAAAACCGCTGCCTGCGGGCCGTTGGAGACCCCAAAGAGCGCTTCACAGAGGATGCCCTGCGGATTCTCCGGGGCGTTCGCTTCAGCGTTCGCTACAGCCTTGCGGTAGAGGAGAATACCGCCCAGGCCATGACCGATTTAGCTCCACTAATGGAAAACCTCGCCCGGGAGCGGGTCTTTGCCGAGCTGTGTGGATTACTCCCCCTGGTCACAGCCCAGGGTATCCTCCGCTTTGCACCAATTCTGACCCAAGTCATCCCGGAGCTTGCCCCCATGGTGGGCTTTGACCAGCACAGTCCCTATCACGCGCTGGATCTCTACTCCCATACGGCCCATGTTACCCAGGCTGTGCCGAACACCCTGGCCCTCCGTTGGGCCGCGCTGCTGCACGATGTGGGTAAGCCCGGCACATTCTATCTGGATGAATCGGGCAGGGGGCACTTCCCGGGCCACGCGAAACTGGGCGCGGAAATGGCAGGCAGCATCCTGCTGCGGCTGAAAGCGCCGACGGCCCTGCGCCAGCAGGTAGTGTCCCTGATAGAGCGGCACATGACACCCCTGGAACCGGACAAACGGTTGCTGCGCCGCCGCATGGGAAAATACGGCGTACAAAGCACGCTGGATCTGCTTTCCCTGCAGCAGGCGGATTTTTGCAGTAAGGGAACAAAGGGAGAAACGGATCTGTTCCAGAGGATTTTGGATCTGATCCATGAGATACAGGCAGAAGATGCCTGCCTGACTGTGAAAGATCTGGCGGTCAACGGCAATGATCTGATCGCCATTGGCTTTGCCCCCGGACCGGAGATCCGCCGGTGTCTGGAATCGCTCCTGTCCGCGGTACAGGAGGATCGTTTACCCAATACAAAAGACAGCCTGTTAGAGGCTGTTCGCAAGGAGGAATACCGATGAATATTGCCGTTGTTACCGGCGCGTCGTCCGGCATGGGCCGGGAGTTCGTGCTGCAGTTGAATAAATATGTGGCCGTTGACGAAATCTGGGTCGTCGCCCGCCGGACAGACGCTTTGGCGCGGCTGCGGGACCAGGTTTCCGTACCGCTGAAGATCATCACCCTGGATCTTACCAAAGAAGAAAGCTTTGATGCCTATGCAGCCCTGCTGGCTCAGGAAACGCCCGATGTCAAGCTCCTGGTCAATGCCGCGGGCTTCGGCAAATTCGGCAGTGCTGAGAAGATCCCCCTGGCAGATGAAATGCGCATGATCGACCTTAACTGCAAAGCCCTGCTGGCCATCACCCGGCTGACACTGCCTTATATGGCCGCCGGCAGCCACATTTTACAGTTGGACAGCCTTTCCGCCTTCCAGCCCGTTCCCTATATCACCACATACGGTGCTACCAAAGCCTTTGTGCTCAGCTACAGCCGGGCCATGAACGCGGAGCTGAAGCCCAAGGGTATCCGCATGATGGCCATGAACCCTGGCTGGGTCAAAACGGAATTTTTCAACCACGCCTTCCAGACCAATGGGGGCGAGGTTCAGTATTTTGACCGGCTGTATGAAGCCAAAGATGTGGTGGCCACAGGTCTGAAGGACCTCTATAAGACCAGGAAGGATTATTCCGTCCACGGGCTGCCGGTACGGATGCAGGTCCGGCTAGTAAAGCTGCTGCCCCACAGTCTGGTAATGCGTACCTGGCTGAACCAGCAGAAGAAAGCCAAAAACAACAAAGGACTCACTACAAAATAATAACCCGCCGGAAGCTGATCTCCGGCGAAGCGTTTGCGAGGTGTAGAATGATGAAACGCGCGCTTTTGAGAGGCATGATTCTGATTATGGCAGTGTGCCTGCTTTCCGGTTGTACATCTCACACGCAGCCGTCCCCAACGACCCTGCAGGAAAGCTCCGCGCCACCTACCACAGCGATGCCAACGCAGGAAATTCCAGACCCCACAACGACACCAACAACGCAGCCGGTTACCGTACCGGAGCATTCGCCTCTTTATATTCCCGGGGTCAGCGTAGACGATGTGATCGTGTATTTTAACGAAGTATGCTTAGACGCGGAGTTCGTCAACGCCGGAGATCCGACCAAGCTGCAAAAATGGAAAGACCCCATATGGTATCAAATTGTTGGCAATTATACGAAAAAGGACAAAGAGGTTCTGGACACCTTTGTTTCCTGGCTTAACACAGTGGAAGGCTTTCCTGGCATGCAGGAAACCCAGGAATATGCACTTGCCAATCTGCGTATCTATTTTTATGACCAGGCAGAATATCTAACCCTCATGGGCGATAACTTTGCCGGCACAGACGGCGGTGTCACATTCTGGTATAACGGCGCGGATGAGATCTATGATGCCGTGATCGGTTACCGCACAGATATCTCCCAGGAGGTTCGGAATTCGGTCATTTTGGAGGAAATCTACAACGGCCTTGGGCCGATTGATGATACCCTTCTTCGTTTGGACAGCGTGATCTACAGTGGCTTTTCCCAGCCGCAAAGCCTTTCCGCAATCGATGAGCTGATTCTGAAACTGCTGTACCATCCCCAAATGCAGTGCGGAATGGATGGTACTGCCTGTGAGACAGTGATCCGGCAGCTATACTACTGAATTTTTTCCACAAAAATATAAATCCCCGGTTCAAAAACCGGGGATTTTTTATACCCTGCAAAGATTATTTACTGTTACCAGATAACCACTCTCTTGGAGGGAGCGAGATACATGCCGTCGGTCTTCTTCACCTTGAATGCATCGTACCATTCGGGGAAATTTCTGGGAGGAATATTGGCCCGCAGATAGGCAGGGCCATGGACATCCACCTGCAGAAGCAATGCCTGGTATTCGGGCTTTGCTTTCTGGCACCACACTCTTGCCCAGTTGGCAAAATATTCTTCAAAGGAAACGCCCTCAGTCTGGGACATGATGTCCAGTGTTACAGCCATACCGCCATTGTCGGCAATGTTCTCACTGACAGTAAACTTGCCGTTGCAAACACCCCAGGGTAATTCGATGCCATCAAACTGCTTGATCATGGCACTGACCTTCTTGTTGAACTTCCGCTCGTCAGCCTTGGTCCACCAGTTGTTCAGGTTGCCCAGTTCGTCGCACTTGGCGCCGTTGGAGTCGAAAGCGTGGGATATCTCGTGGCCGATCACCGCACCGATACCACCCAGATTCTCGCTTCTTGTCTGATGGATTGAGTAGAAAGGAGGCTGCAGGATAGCTGCAGGGAAGGTAATGTCATTGACAAAAGGATCGTAGCAGGCATTGACCATATGTCCGGGCATTGCCCAGTGAGTACGGTCCACTTCCTTACCCAGCTTGCTGAAATTCTCCTCCAGACGGATCTTGTTCAGAGAATTGAAGATATCAAAAAGGGACTTGCTCTCATCGAATACCAACTTGCTGTAGATCTCTTCCACCCGGTCGGGATAAGCCAATTTGAGACCCATCTTGGAGAGCTTCAGAATCGCCTTGTCCTTGGTGGCCTGCTCCAAAATATCGTTGCCCGCGATCCGCTTCTGGTAGGTCGCTACGATCTGCTGAACGATCTCGGTAATGTCTTTCTTGGCTTCTTCACCGAAGTATTTTTCGCCGTAGTACAAGCCCACGGGTTCACTGTACATGGAAGATGCCAACTGATAGGCAAACTTCTCAGCAGAGGAAACGGCGGCAATACCGGAGAGGGCTCTGCGGAAACCGCCGCCCAGGTCACGCAGCTCCTCGGACAGCAGTCCGCAGCCGCCCATCAAGGTGGTCACATAGGCCCAGTTCTTATAAGCCTCAAAGGTATCCTGGTTGAATACCTCCTTGAAATTTTTGAAGTACCGGGGCTCTGCTACGATGACCTCCTCGGGGACAAAGCCGAACAGATCGGTAAGCAGCTTCTTCAGGTTCAGGGGCTTGACCATACCGGCTACTCTGCCGGTCTTCATGGGGTTGTACATCTTGGTGTACTCGGACCACTCTTCCATGGTCTTGACATACTTGGCTGCCAGAGCGTCAAAGGCCAGAGTGTCCTTCAGCAATGCGTCGCACGCTTCCTCACTATGGCCAGCGATGGCAAGCACCTGCTTTGCAAAGCCGCTCCACATATTCAGCAGCGCGTCTCTCTGCTGTTCTTTTCCTTCCGCGTAATAGGAAGCATCCGGCAGAATCACACTGGGACCCTGGACCATCACGCAGTGGTGGGTGGTGTCTTTCATGTTCGGTTCTACCGCAATGCTGATGGGCATAGCGATACCCTTCAAGATCAGCTCCTTTGCGTGGAGGTTGTAGCCGCGCATGGTACCCAGCTTTTTGAGTATGGACAGATTTTTCAGTGCGGGCTTGATGCCGTGCTTTTTCTTCCGTTTCACATCCTTGGCAAGCTTGAACAGGGTGCAGGCTCTTGCCAGATACTCGTTGGGATAGGCAGCGCTCTGACACATAGCGTTGAATTCGCCGATCATGAGCTTTTCCACATCGGTGCTGAGGGTAGCGAAGCCGCCGGCAACAGGCATATCCTCGGGGATAACCAGTTCGTTAAGCTTGTCCTGGTTGACATAGGTATACAGATCATCTTGAATTCTGATTTTTTCCATGATTATCTCCCTTATGTTAAAAGTAATAATATACCAACACTATTTTTATACCACAGTCAATCGGTCTTGTAAATACGCTCTTTATGATACAGCGTTATGATGCCAAACATTTTTTCCTGAATCCCTTTTCCCCCTATCGGTGAAAGACTGTTTATTCTGTTTGTACCGCAACCTCTTTGCCGTCGATATACACACTGTGCAGCGCAAGATTCTCATCCAAAATCAACAAGTCCGCCTGCAGCCCTGCGGCAATTCTGCCAATCTGGTGATCCAAACGCACCGCTTTTGCAGGCGCTTCTGAAACTGCGTAGATAGCATCCTCAAGGCGAATGCCGAAGCGCACAAGGTTTTTAACCTCCTCCAGAAGGTTGGTGGAGGAACCTGCCAGGGTATCGCTGCCCAACAGTGTTGCCTTGCCGCAGATCATTTCAATCGGTTGACCGCCTAACTCATACCGGCCATCCGGCATACCTGCACAGCGCAGGGAATCGCTGATGACAACCAATTTCTTTCCGAACATCTGATGCGCCACACGGATCGCGCAAGGATGGATGTGCAGGCCATCACAAATCAGCTCCACGGTGGCCCCCTTGTCATAGGCTGCGCCAACAACACCGGGCGCGCGATGTCCAAAGGAGGGCATACCGTTAAACAAATGGGTAGCATGTGCAGCACCTGCTTCATAAGCAGCCACCGCTGTATCATAATCAGCGGTAGTATGCCCTAGCGAAACTGTACATACCTTGGATATTTCCCGGATAAAGTCCATTGCGCCCGGCTCTTCGGGTGCTACAGTTACAAGCCGCACATTGTTGCCGCTGGCTTCGTTCAGCCGATGGAACATGGCTGCATCCGGCTCATGCAGGTTTTCTGCTGCCTGGGCACCTCGCTTGGCGTAGGAAAGGAATGGTCCTTCCAGATGAATTCCTGCACATTTCGCGCCATCGGCAGGACGCCGGAAATCGCTGATTGCCCACATAGCTGGCAGCAGAGTTTCCTCCTTTAGGGTCATTGTTGTTGCCAGGAAGGATGTTACACCATTGGCGGCATAATAGCGGGACATCTTTTGAAGGCCGTCAGCCTTGCCGTCGGAGAAGTCTTCATTCATAGCTCCGTGGGTGTGGACATCCACAAACCCCGGAACCAGATATCGGCCTGCCGCATCTACGTCACAGGGAATGTCAGCAGCTCCAACGGCTGTGATCTTACCGTTTTCAACGGTTACGGATGCATCCCGGAAGCTTCCGTCAATATATACTTTCGCATTACCAATGATCATAGCTTACACCTCCGGTAGGCTTGCGGCAGCTACGGACTGGCCTACACGACGGGACTTTTCATCTGGCAGTGCAGGGAACAGCTTTCCGATGCACTCCGGATACTCTTCAGCCAGTACCCGCTTTGCCTCCTCCAGGATCAGATCACCGCCCTTACCGGACATAACACGCCCCAACAACAGTACATGCTTGCAGTTGTACAGCTCATAATAATAAGCCAGTGTATGGCCCAGGTAAGTGCCGATGGAACGGTAGACCTGTACAGCGCGTGCATCATCTTCTGCCATCAGCTTTTGGACGACCTTGAGCTTTTCTGCGGGAGACAACTTTTCATCCAATTCAATACCTGCTCTGGGAGCCAGTTTGATGACACCATCCTGGGAGAAATACTTAACGCCGCAGCCGATATCACCGGACCATTCGTCTTTCATAGCATGGGGGTTGGCGTCCACGGGCATAAAGGCCAGTTCATTCAGCCAACCGGTGATGTTGCCCTTTTCGTCCACATAGCCGACAGCCTCACTGGTACCCATCGCGATGCCCAAAACCCGGTTCTCGCCCAGGCCCATAGCGCCTGCCAGTGCGGAAACATCACCGTCATTGGCCACTACCAGCGGAACATTGTCGCCGAAGGTATCCCGAACAGCACGAATATAGATGTCCTTGACCTTCTCATCGAACTTGTCCCTGGGAACTTTCAGGAACAGGGAGGCAACCATTGTACGGTTGTCAATAAAGATTCCTGCGGAAGATACTCCAACCGCGTCTACACGGGGCATCTTCTCAGCGGCAGATCTTAGTGCTGCCACAATGCCGTCATAGTGATAATCTGGATCTGCGTTGGTCTTTGGAAACCAAACCACTTCCTCGGAGAATACAGGTTCTCCGTCGATTACAGCAGAGACCTTCCGGTCACTGCCGCCGGCGTCAAAGCCGATCCTACAGCCGCCCAGGTGACGGCCAATGGCCTGGGATGCTCCCTTTTCTTCAGGAACCGCATCGCACAGGACCACCTCGAAGGGATGTTCATATACACCGGACATAAAGTCCGCGTCAAAGGCACGGCTGCCATGGGCGCTGTAGGCGGCTTTCAAATGATTATAAAGCCCTTCATCGCCGCTGACATAGACCCGAAATCCTCCCTGCATCCACAGCAGCTGTTTGACAAGCCGGTCCGCATAGTAGGTGTCAGCTTCTTCCATTTCTTCCGTTCCGTGGATGTGGGTATGTACCGTAGCCATTTGGCCATTGGAGCGTTCCACAGCAAAGGAGACCGGCTTCTTTGCACCGCTTAAAAACGACCGATTGAAAAGGCCGATCGGCATAAATTCCGGGTCTAATTGCGGTTTATTCCGCACAGAAACTTCTATTCCAAGATGGTTCATAAAACTACTTCCTTTCTGCTGATTGATCCTAACCCTGCTGTCGTGCCGCTTCCTGCACAATGGCACACATCTGTTCCCACTTACCTTCCATATCTGCCACCAGTTTGAATTGCGTCCGGCAGCGGTCCAGATTCTGGCCTTCTCTTCTATTGGCAAAATAATGGTCTCCATCCAGATAGTCAGTCAGGAAGCGAACGCCACATTCCAATGTCATAAGCTTCGCACCCATTGGGAGCATCTGAATTTCCATTTCCGTCAAGCCGGGACAAGCTGACAAGAAGCCCTTTGTATAAGCTTCAAACAGTTCCAGGCTCATCTCGATCTTATCGAGTCTCTGCTCGTCCTCATCGCCGGTGGCGGCGCCAAAACGAATGGAATCACCGAAATCATACAGGCTTAACCCCGGCATAACGGTATCCAGGTCGACCACACACAGGGCAGTTCTGGTTTCTGCATCCAGCATAACATTATTTAGCTTCGTGTCATTATGCGTGACCCGCAGAGGCAGCTTGCCAGCCTCCAGCAGTTCCACCAATGTGACTGCCTCTTTTTCCCTCGCCAGCGCAAATTCGATCTCCGGCTGCACATCTTTTGCCCGTCCCATAGGGTCCTGCCGGAGAATTTCACGGAAGATCCGGTAACGGTCGCGGGTATCATGGAAGTTAGGGATCGTCTCATACAGCGTTTCCGCCGGGAAGTTTAGCAGCATCTGCTGGAATTGCCCAAAGGCTACGGCGCTTTCATAAAAGTCTGCAGGCGTCTCCGGTTTCTGAAGGCAGATAGAATTTTCCACAAACGCAAATATACGCCAGCAGGCCCCCTCTGTATCGGTAAAATAGGATTTACCGTCTTTTGTTTTTATCAGCTGCATAACGCGGCGTTCATCGCAGGTCTGCTGCCGCAGATAGGTAGTGACTGCCTCGATATTACCCATAAGGGCATCCGTGTCTTTAAACACTGCATGATTGATCTTCTGCAGGATATAGCGCTTTCCCAGTTGGGTCATTACCAAGTAGGTTTCATTGATATGCCCGCACCCATACCGGTCACAGGATACCGCCGCAGAACCCAGATCAAAGTTGTTCAGCACCCGGACACGCAGCTCGTTCATTTTCAAAAACCTCCCCATAAGTGTACCTGGCATACAAACCGCTCATTTCAATTATTTTCATTTTATAGCGAATTACCAGAAAATGCAATACTACACCCCGAAGAGTGAAGAAATGTATAAATTTTATCGTCTTTTATATAAAAATTTGTGTACTGGAAGTACCATATGGATCAAAACAGGCAATAACACATTTTTTATAAAAACATCGGTTTTTCTATCGACGAAAGCCCCCTGTCATGGTATAATAATTCAATATTTCCATGGGAGGGGGCTTGTACCATGTCTGAACAACCGAAAAGAACACCATGTTGTACGGGTCTGCTGGCCCATGTTGATGCGGGAAAAACCACCCTTTCCGAGGCGCTGCTCTATGTTTCCGGCGCCCGGCGGACCTTAGGCCGGGTCGATCACCGGGATGCCTTTCTGGATACCCACAGTTTAGAACGGGCCAGGGGTATTACGATCTTTTCCAAGCAGGCTCTCCTGTCCACCGATTCTCTGGATATTACCCTGGTAGATACACCGGGACACGCTGACTTTTCCGCGGAAGCAGAGCGGACTCTGCCCATTCTGGACTGTGCCATTCTGGTCATCAGTGGCACCGACGGCATTCAGGCCCACACCATGACTCTCTGGCGGCTGTTGGAAAAGTACCATGTGCCGACCCTGCTGTTTATCAACAAGATGGATCTGCCAGGCACTCAGCGGCAGACACTTCTACGGAAGTTAAAGGATACCCTGAGCGATTGCTGCGTGGATTTCGGCGATACGGATGCTTTGGCTGAGAATGCGGCCCTGTGCGACGAAGCGCTTTTGGAAACCTATCTGGAAAGCGGCACCGTCACCGATGCCAATATCCGCGGCTTGATCGAAGAGCGGAGGCTGTTCCCCTGCTGCTTCGGCGCGGCGCTGAAGCTGGAGGGCGTACAGGAACTGCTGGATGTTCTGGAGCGCTATGGCCCCCGGCCCTCTTACGGCCCGGAATTCGGCGCAAAGGTCCATAAGATCTCCCGGGACTCCCAGGGTAACCGGCTGACCTGGCTGAAGGTCACCGGCGGCTGTCTGAATGTCCGCTCTGCCCTCTCCTATCAGAATCAAAAAGGCGATGTGCTGGAAGAAAAGTGCGTGCAGCTCCGGCTGTACTCCGGCGATAAATTCACTGCCGTCGATACTGTCCCGGCCGGCAGACTCTGCGCCGTCACCGGTCTGTCCGCCACCTACGCGGGACAAGGGTTAGGGGCAGAGCCTTCTGCCGAACCTCCGGTTCTGGAGCCTGTGATGACCTACCGGATCGGCCTGCCCAAGGGCTGCGATCCCATGACTGCCCTGCCCAAGCTGCGGCAGTTGGAAGAGGAAGATCCCATGCTCCGTATCCTCTGGGATAACCGTCTGAAACAGATCCATGTGCAGATCATGGGCAAGATCCAGTCGGAGATCCTGCACAGTCTGATTTTGGAGCGGTTTTCCATGGATGTGACCCTGGATTCCGGGCGGATCTACTACAAGGAAACCATCGCCGATACCGTAGAGGGCGTGGGTCATTACGAGCCGCTGCGGCATTATGCGGAGGTGCATCTGCTGTTGGAACCGCTGTCCCAGGGAAGCGGTCTGGTATTCGATACCCTCTGCCCCACCGATGTGCTGGAAGCTCCTTACCAGCATCTGGTCCTGGGCCATCTGTCAGAAAAGACCCATCTGGGCGTTCTCACCGGCGCGCCGATTACCGATATGAAGATCTCCCTGCTGGTGGGCAAGGCCCATCTGAAGCACACCGAGGGGGGAGATTTCCGCCAGGCTACCTACCGGGCAGTGCGTCACGGCCTGATGCAGGCCAAGTCCGTCCTGCTGGAGCCCTGGTACGATTTCATCCTCACACTGCCTACGGAGCAGATCGGCCGGGCCATTACCGATATCCGGGCCATGAGCGGCGAATTTGAGTCCCCGGAATCCGGCGGCAGCGTCAGTACCCTCAAAGGTATTGTGCCTGCGTCAGAACTGGGAGACTATGCTGACCAGGTGGCTGCCTATACCCAGGGCCGGGGCCTGCTGCAGATCTCCCTGAAGGGCTACGCCCCCTGCCATAATACGGAAGCCATCGTCGCGGAACGGGGCTATGACCCGGTTGCGGACCTGGACAACCCACCCGGCTCTGTGTTCTGCGCCCACGGCGCCGGCTTTCATGTACCCTGGGAGCAAGTGAAGGATTATATGCACCTGGAAAGCGGCCTGAAGCAGGAAAAGCCCCAGATCATCACCCGCAATCTCCGTACCGATGACAAGGAGCTGGAAGCCATTATGGAGCGGGAATTCGGCCCCATTAAACGGCCCAGCTACACCGAACCCAAGAACCGTCCGGCGGATGAAAAGCTGACCATCCGTCCCCTGCGGCAGCAATACATCATCGTAGACGGCTACAACATCATCTTCAGCTGGGATGACCTGGCCAAGATAGCAGAGCACGACCTGGACGCCGCCCGGCGGGGTCTGCTGGATGCTCTGAGCAGCTATACCGGGTTCAAAAAATGCCGCATGGTGGTGGTCTTTGACGGTTATAAGGTCAAGGGCAGCCCCGGCAGCAAGGAGCAATTCCACAATCTGCAGGTGGTCTACACCGCCGAAGGGGAAACCGCCGATGCCTACATGGAAGCCCTGGTAGCCCAGATCGGCAGCAACTACAATTTAAAGGTCGCCACCTCTGATTCTTTGGTGCAGCTGAGCAGCCTGCGCAGCGGTGTTCTGCGCATGAGCGCAAGGGAACTGCGGCAGGAAGTGGAATCGGCCTGTATAGATATGCAAAAATTTTTCGAAATAAAAGGATAAAGTTCTTCCATTTCTGGTAATTTTCCTGTAAAATGGTGGTATCTGTATTGAGGAGGGATCCCCATGAGCCACCATGCCAAGCATCCAATGGACCCCAAGACCGCCGCGCGGATGGAAAAGATTGAAAAGCGTGACCACCGGGTTGAGCATATATTCCGCCGTATCCTGCACTTTTTGGAGCGGATCGTCGCGTCTTTGACGCTGATCGCCCTAATAGCCGCTTTGGCTTTTGAGGTGTACCAGTGCGTGGTGGATATTTCCTACATAGCAGACATCAGCAACTACTTGCACAACATTCTGACTATCGTAGTTGGATTGGAGTTCGTGCGAATGCTCATCGACACCACCCCTGCCAATATTTTGGAGGTGCTGACGGTAGCCATCACCCGCCATGTTATTTTGTCCCATGATGATCCATGGAGCAATATGGCTTGCATCGCCTGCATCGCGGGACTGTTTGCCATCCGGCGCTTCCTGGTCCGCCGCCATGAACTGAAGGAAGAAATGGTAGAAATGGAATAAACAAGTGCGCTGCGGATACCGCAGCGTACCTCAGAGTGTCAAAAAAGCCGCTAATCGTCAAAAAGCGAAATAATCCAAATGTCTTTGGTGGAAGCCTTCCCCCTGGGGCCGCGTTGGCCCGCGCCGCCGGTGGCGGATAAAGCAGGGCATAAGCGTGTGCCGCGGTCAAAATTTTGTGAGCGGACAGCGAACA
>JAZKYA010000086.1:0-23157 GCA_045611945.1 Faecousia sp.
CTCCCCGCCCGCTCTTACGGTGGTGCAGCATAGGCTTTCTACTGTAATTGAAATCGTTGCAGTAAGATAGAATGCTGATCCCAAAGACATGGAAACAGAGGTGCAACGGGCTATACGCCGAACATAATCAGGCTGTCATAAGTGTCAGGTTTTCTTTGTGCGAATTTCCCGACGCACCATCGTGTTGGCGGCGGGGGATCGCTAAGGGGGCGCCTTTGCTCGAAGCGCCCCTTAGCCCGGCTTCTTTCCTCCATTTCTTGCCGGAACAAGAAATGGAGCCCGCCGGGAGGCATAAAACAATCCCTATACAATTGTACACCTGCTTTAAGCAAAGCCTGCTGCGCGGTGCAGCAGGCTTTGCTTTATACTGTTTCCTTGACTTTGGGTTTCTTGAAGATCCTGCTTCTGAACAAAATCACATTCATCACAATAAAGAACCCTGTCAGGATCATAAATGTGAGGATGGGCTTCACAGGGGCCAGGGTGGCCAGCAGCATCAGCGGGAAGCCGAATACGATGGCCGGAAAGTTCTGATACACCATATTGTCGGCAGCCGGGGTCTTGAACTCACCGTCGATCTCACGAAGCAGGATCGTACCGGTGCTGGCAGTGCCGGTGAGCATACCGTACATCATGAGAAACTGCTCCTGGGTATAATTGGGGAACAGTGTTTTGGCAACATAGTAGTTATACACATAGGTGATCACCAGGCCCACCACGCCCATGATCAGCATGATGCCCCAGTAGCTTTCCAGCACGCTTAGCCGGATGGCGGCGATGCCTGCCACTACCATGATATCGAAGAAGAAGTTGCTGGAGCGGGTCATGAGGAAGCCGTTGATGTACTCCCGGTGGATGATATCCTTTTTATGCAGCGTGTTGATCACCAGCTTGACGACCGTTGCCGCCAGTACACCCAGCAGGAAATTAAAGCCGAAGATCACCGACTTCATGCCCGGCAGCAGGTTGCCCAGAGCCGTCATCAGTCCAAAGGCAATGCCGTAGGCCACAGCGATCAGGGCGATCTGAACAGTCATCTTGTCCATGCTCTCCTGCATGGGGATTTCGCCGTCAGACTGGATCTGCTCAGACATCAGCCTGACCTCTTCCATATTCTGCGCCTTGACCAGGCCCTTCTTTTTCAGAATATTCAGATGGATCACACCGCCGATGCTGGCGCTGAGGAAGCCCAGGGCCGCAATGGTCAGACCGAAGCTGCGGCCGCCCTCGAAGCCGAAATCGCTTTCATAGATGCCGCCGTAGTTCAGGGCCTGGCCCGTACCCTGACCGTAGCCGAAGGGCAGCAGGATGCCCGCCGCCTGGAAGAAATCCTTTACAAAGACCGCAGCGATCAGGGAAATGGCAAAGCCAAACACCGCCTGCAGCAGATAAGTCGCCACCGTGGTCACGCCTGTGTTGAAGATCTCCACGGTCCGCTCCCGGGTCAGCTTGCCCTGGGAGGGCTTGAAGGTAGATGCGATGAAGCCCAAAGCCAGGGTGTGATAGGTGATCAGCTCCAGATCGGCAGTGCCGCTGCCGCCGAAGAATTCCGTATCGAACATCACATCGCCGGTAAAGGCCTTATAAATGCCTGCCACCACGATGAGGATACCGCCGCCCAGCACAGAGGTGGGGATCAGCGACACCCGCAGCAAGGGGATGGACCGCTTAAGCATATTGGCAGCCAGCAGGCTTGCCAGCAGCACCCCGACCAGATGAAAGAAACCCCACGCGCTAGATTCCCAAAAATTGATCAATTTTCTCACCCCGTAAGATATTTTTGCAGCGGTAGCAGATGTTTACATACTTGAGGGCGTTGAACCGCTTGCCGCCCTTAAGCTGGTAGATCTTCTTGTTGTAATAGATATTGAGCTTGTTGCGGCCCAATACGGTCACCGCGTCGGCTTCGGCAAAGGGGATCACCAGTTCCCCTTCCTGCCCCTCATGGAACACGACCCGGTCGCCGTACAGGGCGATACCGGCATTTTCCCAGAGCAGTACCTTTTTCCGATAGACGATGACCTCAGAAATGTTTGCCATATCCCGGAACAGGGGCTTGGCAGCATACTGTGTCACATCCATCTGGTTTACATAATCTTTCTGATAGTCATACCACTGTCCAACAAACCGGAAAGGAAATGCAAAGCCCACACCGGACAAAACCTTATCCTTTCCGTAGGTCACGGTCCTGCCGCAGGCCTTGCAGGTGATCTCATTGCCGTGGCTTTCAAATTCCGCCAGGCCGCAGAAGGGACATACATACACCGCCCGCTCCAGATACTCGGCTCTCTTGTTGGATACATAAGGGCCGCCGGCCTGGGCTTCATCCACATACAGCTCTTTGGCGATGGTGGCTGCCAGATCCTCATTGGACATGGTCAAATACTGCTCCGGCTCAATGACCTGGGATACATAGGCCTTGATAGGGCCTTTGCGCCTGCCATCGGTCCAACGGGGTTCCACGCCGTAGCCGCCCTCAATGCGAAACAGGGCGATGGGCAGCTTCATCTTCCTGGCAAGGCCTGCCACCGCCGGGTTCATGTATTCGGTCCTGCCGCTGTAGGTGCGGTTGCCCTCGGGGGCCATGGCAATGGTACCGCCCTCCCGGGCCACCCGGATGCAGTTCATCACCGCGTTAATATCGGTGGTCTGCTTGCGGATAGGAATGGGAGCAATGATCCAGCGGATCACATTGGATATCCAACCCATGGAGAAAATATCCTCAGTAGCCACATAGTACACAGGCCCTTTCAAAGCCATGCCCACAAAGAACTGGTCAAAGGGGGTCTGGTGATTCAGAAGGATCAGATAATTCCGCTTCCCCTGCTGCTTGAATTTTTCCACCTTTACACCGTAGGTCAAAAGTATGTAAGGGGTCAGTATCCAGCGGGCGATCTCTGTGACCACCTTGTGCCGGAACCGTATCCATTTTTTCTTCTGCTTCTTTTCTGCCATTGTGTTCCCCCGGTCCTTCGCAAAATAAGAATGGTACCATTATACAGTAAAACCGCCCAAAAGAAAAGTATAGATTTAATAAAAAATTAAGAACCGGGTATCTGCTATAAATGACCGCTTACACGCGCAACTTGCGTTGCTAAATTCAAAATTCAAAATGCAAAATTCAAAATTAAAGTGTCGGCTGCGCCGACTATTAAAATCATTTGCGTTAGCAAATACCACAATTTTGCATTATGCATTTTACATTTTGCATTCGGCCTTTGGGCCGTTAAACGGTCATTTATATATCTTTTTCCTGCATTACAAATTTTTACTTGCGCTGGGCTGTGTTTTTTGCTATGATATAACACGCGAGTGTATGCGTGCCGTAACGGCACAGGAATGTAAAGGAGTATTGGAATGAACACTGTTTTCGACCTTATCGTCATCGGCGGCGGTCCCGGCGGCTACCTGGCCGCGGAGCGTGCCGCACACGCGGGATTGAAGACCCTGCTTTTTGAAAAGAACTCTCTGGGCGGTGTGTGCCTGAACGAAGGCTGCATCCCCTCCAAGGCCCTGCTCAACTCTGCCAAGCACTATGAGCACGCCCTCCACAGCGATGCCTTCGGTGTTAGCTGCAAGGATGTGACCATCGACCAGAACGCGGTCATCACCCGCAAGCGCAAGGTGGTGCGCACCCTGGTTTCCGGTGTCCGGGCCAAGATGAAGGGCGCGGGCGTTACCGTCAAAATGGAAGAAGCCAAGATCGAGGGCAAAACCGCCGAAGGCTTCACCGTCAACGGCTGCACCGGCAAGAATCTGATCATCGCCACCGGTTCTACCGCCGCTGTACCCCCCATCCCCGGTGTGAAAGAAAACCTGGGCAGCTTCGTGCTGACCAACCGGGAGGTCCTGGAGCTGACCGAGATCCCCGAAAAGTTCACCGTCATCGGCGGCGGTGTCATCGGTCTGGAGATGGCCGCTTACTATGCTGCCGTGGGCTCCAAGGTCACCGTCATTGAAATGCTGGACCATATCGCAGGTCCTACCGATCTGGAAATCAGCAGCTTGCTGCAAAAAGAGCTGGAAAAGAAGGGCATCACCTTCCTGCTGAGCCACAAGTGCCTGTCCGTAGAGCCGGGTACTGTCTGGGCTGAGTCCCCCAAGGGCGAAAAGATCGCTGTTGCCGCCGACAAGGTGCTGCTGTCCATCGGCCGCCGGGCCAATTTCCAGACGCTGGGTCTGGAGACCATCGGCATCGAGTGTGAGCGTACCGGCATCAAGGCCGACTACGCCGGCCGCACCAATGTGCCCGGTGTCTACGCCATCGGCGATGTGAATGGCCACCACATGCTGGCCCATACCGCCTACCGGGAAGCAGAGGTCGCCGTCAATACCATCCTGGGCAAGAAGGACTACATGCGCTACACCGCCAACCCCTCTGTCATCTACACCCAGCCAGAGATCGCCTCCGTGGGCAAGACCGAGGAGGAGTGCAAGGCCAAGGGTGTTGATTACGAGGTCAGGAAGCTGCCCATGGTCTACGCAGGCCGCTTTGTTGCGGAAAACGAGGGCATGGACGGTCTTTGCAAGGTGATTGTGGACAAGAAGCGCCGCACCATCCTGGGTGTCCATCTGATCGGCACCTACACCGGCGAAATGATCTGGGGCGCTGCCGAAATGATCGAGATGCAGCTTCGGGTCACCGATGCCCGGCAGATCATCTTCCCCCACCCCACCGTCAGCGAGATCATCCGCGAGACCCTCTGGGAATTCAAGGACTAATCGAAATCCCCGGCAGGCCAAGCCCGCTGGGGATTCTGTATGTCAAAAAAGTATGGGTTTTCGCAACTGGATGATGCAGTAATTATAAAGGTCGTGTTACTTTCTTGTACCGAACAAGAAAGGGAGTCCGCCGGGAGGCATACCGTACCATCGATACACTGATAGCAAAATTCTATAACACGAAAACCTATTTTGATAGTCTCAACCCCGGCAAGCTGAGCTTGCCGGGGGTACTTATACCGCTTCGAGCTGGGCTTCCTGGGCCATCCTGATCTTCTTCGTCATGGAGATGGCGATGGGGATAGCCAGCGCCATGGACAGCACATCCGCCGCCGCCTGTACCGCGGCAATGCCGTAAGCGCCAAAGAGCAGCGCCAGAGGATACAGGATCGGCAAAAAGCAGCTTCCCTGCCGGGCCGTCGCCAGCGCCATAGCGCCCTTCGCGTTGCCCAGGCCCACGCAGAGCATATTGACCATAGCCACCCAGGCATGGATGGGCAGGGCCACACACTGCAGCCAGATGCACAGCTTGCCCACCTCCCGCATCTGAGGGTCCGTACCGGCAAAGAGGATGATGATAGGATCGGCAAAGATCCCCAGTATCAGCGCCATGATGCCGCCGCCCACCAGCGATACCATAGAGGAGAACCGGTAGCTTTCCCTGACCCGGTCATAGCGCTTCGCGCCCCAGTTGAAGCCGGCCACCGGCTGGAAGCCGTTGCCGAAGCCAAGAATGATGCTGAAGGGGAACATCATGATCTTGGTGCAGACACCAACACCTGCCAAAACGGAGTCGGAGATATTGCCTGCCAGATCGTTCAGCAGGATGCCTGCCACCACCGCCAGACCGTTGCGGAACAGCGACGACGAGCCTACACTGACCACATTGGAAATGATGTCCCAGCTAAAGCGGAAATTCTTCACCGACAGCCGCAGCATACTGCGCCGGGTGATATAAGGGAAGATCAGAATGATAAAGCTGACCCACTTGGAAATGGCGGTAGCCAGGGAAGCACCGGCCACACCCATGTCGAGGTAAAAAATGAAGATGGGGTCCAGAATGCAGTTGAGCACGCCGCCGATGCCCATGCCCACCATGGAAAGGGTAGCGCTGCCCTCGCTTCGCAGGCATTGGTTCATTACGAAGCTGCAGGACATAAAGGGCGCGGCCAGCAGAATATAGGTAGCGTAGTCAATGGTGTATGCCTCACAGGTGGGGGTAGCGCCCAGCAGCCGCACCATGGGGGTCATAAAGATACTGCCAAAGACCAGCAGCAGCGCGCCCAGTCCGCCGGCAAGGAAAAAGGAGGTGGACAGCACCTGGCTTGCTTTCTTTTCGTTGCCCTCCCCCAGAAGCCGGGCAATGTAGCTGTTAGCGCCCATAGCCAGCATAGAGCCGGTCATCATAATGAGCTGGTCCAAGGACGCGTTGACGCTGACAGCGGCTGTTGCGTTGGTACCCAAAGAGCTGACGAAGTAGGTATCCGCCAGAGAGTAAATGGATGTGATCAGAAAGGCCACTATGGTGGGTACTGCCATTTTGGGAATGACCCTGGAGATAGGCTGATGGAGCATCATACTCTTGCGCTCATCAACCTGCCGGGGATTCGGTTTTGCCATTTTTATCGCCTCTGTATTTCTGTAATATATTCAGTATAACACACGCGCTTCAAAAAAGAAACCTTGGCTTTGTCTTTTCAATACATAAATAATCGTTTGCACACGCAACTTGCGTTGCTAAATTCAAAATTCAAAATGCAAAATTCAAAATTAAGGTGTCGGCTGCGCCGACTATTAAAATCATTTGCGTTAGCAAATACCACAATTTTGCATTATGCATTTTACATTTTGCATTCGGCCTTTGGGCCGCTAAACGATCATTTATCTACATCTTTACTTTCTGCTCTTTTGGTGGTACACTGTAAAAAACCGCGATGGAGGATTTTCCATGTCTGTACCTGTTCTTACGGTTTCCGGTGAAATGCGGTCCCGATTGGACGCGGGCTTTCTTGCCGCCTTTGGCTGCAAGCCGGAGCGCTATTTCTCCGCTCCCGGCCGTACCGAGATCGGCGGCAACCATACGGACCATCAGCGGGGCCGTGTCCTTGCCGCTGCGGTGGATCTGGATACCGTTGCCGCGGTCCGGCTCAATGGCATCGATACCATCCGCATCCTGTCTCAGGGCTATCCTATGTGCCAAGTGTCCCTGAAGGACCTGACCCCCCAGCCGGAGGAGATCAATACCACCCCCGCCCTCATCCGGGGCGTTGCCGCCCGGTTCACCCAGCTTGGCTGCCGGGTACAGGGCTTTGATGCCTACTGCGAATCCACCGTTCTGCCCGGCTCCGGCCTCAGCTCCTCGGCCGCCTACGAGGTGCTCATCGGCACCGTCATCAACCACCTGTTCTTTGGCGGCAAAGTCACTCCGGCGGAAGTAGCCCGGATCGGCCAGTACGCGGAAAATGTGTTCTTCGGCAAACCCTGCGGCCTGATGGATCAGACCGCGTCTGCCGTTGGCAATCTGGTGACCATTGACTTCTTTGAGAAAGACGATCCGGTGATCCGTCCGGTGAAGTTTGTCTTCTCCGCCTGCGGCCATGCCCTGTGCATCATCGATACCCGGGCCAGCCATGCGGATCTGACCGATGAATACGCCGCCATCCCCGGAGAGATGAAAGCCGTCTGCGCCTGCTTCGGCAAGGAAGTGCTGACCCAGATCACAGAAGCCGACTTCTACAGAGAGATCCCCGTCCTGCGGGGCAAGGTTTCTGACCGGGCCATTCTCCGGGCCATCCACTTCTACCAGGAGAATGACCGGGTGCCCCAGCAGGTGGCCGCCCTGGAATCCGGCGACTTTGAAACTTTCCTGCACCTTGTAAAGGAAAGCGGCCACAGCTCTTACATGTATTTGCAGAATGTGATCCCCGGGGACAATACCGGGCATCAGGCGGTAGCCCTGGCGCTGGCCCTGTGTGAAAAGTACCTGGACGGTAAGGGCGCTTACCGGGTACACGGCGGCGGCTTCGCCGGAACGGTGCAGGCATTCGTACCCTATGCGGTTTTGGAAGCGTTCCGCCAGGGCATCGACACGGTGCTGGGCAAGGGCGCTTGCCAGGTTTTATCCATCCGTCCCCAGGGCGGCGTAGAGATGCAGCCCTGATAAATAACGGTCAAGCGCGTGTTGCAAAATACGCGAAATCCATATTAGAATCCGTAGGGGCGACGATTCGTCGCCCGCGGGCGGCCAATGGCCGCCCCTACATCCGCAGGATGTAAACATTTCCATAGTTTTAGGGACTGTTGCTTTATTTTGCAACAGTCCCTTGTTTGCTGTTTACTCCTATAAATGACCGTTTACACGCGCAACTTGCGTTGCTGAATTCAAAATTCAAAATGCAAAATTCAAAATTAAGGTGTCGGCTGCGCCGACTATTTAAAATCATTTGCGTTAGCAAATACTATAATTTTGCATTATGCATTTTACATTTTGCATTCGGCTTTGGGCCGCTAAACGGTCATTTACCTCATTATTTCCCCAGCTCTTTTGTACGGTAATAGGCCTCCTCCACAGCGTTCATAGCCGCTGCCCGGAAGCCCCCCTGCTCCAAAGCCCGTACACCGGCGATGGTAGAGCCGCCGGGAGAGCAGACCGCGTCCTTCATCTGGGCCGGGTGCTTACCCGTTTCCAGAGCCAGCGCAGCCGTACCCAGCAGTGTCTGGGCGGCGTACTGCATAGCCTTATCCCTGGGCAGGCCGCAGGCAACGCCGCCGTCAGCCAGTGCCTCCAGAAACAGGCAGACGAAAGCCGGGCCGCAGCCGCTGACCGCGCTGCCGGCATCAATGAGCTTTTCGGGCAGCGCATCCACCATTCCCGCAAAGGCCATACAGGAGCGGAACGCTTCTACCGCTTCCGCCGGAACATTTTCCGTGTGGTCATACAGCACCACACCCTTGCCTGCCGCCACCGGGGTATTGGGCATAATACGGATCACCGGATAGTCCGCGCCTGCCATCCGGCGGATATCCGCCATGGCAACGCCTGCCGCCATGGAAACCATTACGAAATCACCGTTTCTGGCTTCCAGTATGGGCTTCAGCTCCTCCAAAAGCGCCCCCAGCATCTGGGGCTTCACGCCCAGGACGATGAATCCGCAGTTTTGGGCAATTTCCTCCGCGGTGGCTGCCCTGCAGCCAAGCTCCGCTGCCAAAGCCTGGGCCTTGTCAGCGAATTTGTCCGCTATGAAAAGCATATCCTGGTCCACTGCCCGGGCAGCGGCCCTTGCCAAAGCGCCGCCCATATTGCCGGCGCCGATAAAACCAAAGCTGTTGTTCATAACATCCTCCCATCAGCGGATCTGACCGCTGCCGTGAATCACATATTTGTAGCAGCACAGCTCCCCCAGACCCATAGGCCCTCTGGCGTGGAGCTTCTGGGTGGAAATGCCCATCTCGCAGCCCAGGCCGAACTCACCGCCGTCAGTAAACCGGGTGGAGCAGTTCACATACACCGCCGCGCTGTCCACCGTCCGGGTAAAGAATTCCGCCGCAGCCGCGTCCTCGGCAATGATGGCCTCACTGTGGCCCGTGGAGTGGGCGGCGATATGGGCTGCCGCCTGTTCCTTGCTGTCAACTACAGCCACCGCAAGGATGAAGTCCAAAAATTCCGTATCGAAGTCGGTTTCCGAGGCAGGCGTACCGGGGATGATCCGGGCTGCCCGGTCATCCAGCCGAAGCTCTACCCGGTCGCCGATCCGCTCCCGGAGCTTGGGCAGGAATTCCTCCGCGATTGCCTTATGCACCAAACAGACCTCTGCCGCGTTGCACACGGAGGGGCGGCTGGTCTTAGCGTTTTCAATGATATTCAGGGCCTTTTCCTGGTCGGCGCTTGCGTCCACATAGATGTGGCAGATGCCTGTGCCGGTCTGAATGCAGGGCACTTTCGCGTTTTCGGTGCAGGCCTTAATGAGGCCCGCGCCGCCCCGGGGGATCAGCAGGTCTACATAGCCCACAGCCGTCATCAGCTCCCCGGCGCTTTGCCGGGTAGTGTCCTGCACAAGCTGCACAAGCTCCTGGGGCAGACCCACTGCCGCAAGGCCCTTCTGCATCGCCGCAACGATGGCGTTGGAGGAGCGGAACGCTTCCTTGCCGCCCCGGAGTACGCAGCCGTTGCCGGATTTCAAGGCCAGCGCCGCCGCGTCGGAGGTCACATTGGGCCGGCTCTCATAGATGATGGCCACCACGCCCATGGGAACGCCCACCTTGTCGATGACCATGCCGTTGGGCCGCTCTACCCGGCTGCGCACCCGGCCCACCGGGTCGGGAAGCTGGG
This sequence comes from Faecousia sp., assembly GCA_045611945.1. GTDB lineage: Bacteria > Bacillota > Clostridia > Oscillospirales > Oscillospiraceae > Faecousia. The sequence continues at coordinate 10,052 of JAZKYA010000086.1, forward strand.
CGACCTGGCGGATACCGTCAGCCATGCCTTGAATTCTGCTCTCATTGAGAGCAAGCCGGTCCAGCATCACCGGCTGGATGTGGCCCTTTGCCGCTTCCATGTCCAGCCCGTTGGCCGCAAGGATGGCAGCGGTATCCGCTTCCAGAGCATCCGCCATAGCCAGCAGCGCCTTATTTTTCAGTTCCGTATCTGCCACTGCCAGAACAGGGGCAGCCGCCTTTGCGGCGGTTAAGATTTCCATTGTTGTCATACTCTTACGCCCTTTCCCACAAATCTTGTTCCCACGGCCTTGCCGTCGAACAGGTCATAGAGCTTTTCCGGGGTCTCGCCGTTAGTGATGATCATATCCACCCCGGCATCGGTGGCGATCTGGGCAGCCTTCAGCTTGGTTGCCATGCCGCCGGTACCCAGGCTGGAGCCGGCGCCCCCGGCCAGAGCCAGAATTTCCGGCGTAATATCCTCCACCAACGGGATCAGCTCCGCGTTGGGATCTTTTCTGGGGTCAGCGGTGTACAGGCCCTCGATATCGGAAAGCAGCACCAGAAGATCCGCGTCCACCAACTTGGCGACGATGGCGGAGAGGCTGTCGTTCTCGCCGATGGTGGTCTGAATGCCGATCTCGTCGGTGGCAACGGCATCGTTTTCGTTGATGATGGGCAGCACATTCCACTGCAGCAGCCGGGTGAGAGTGTCGTGGACATGGCTGCTGCGCCGGGGATGGAAAATATCGTCCGCCGTCAGCAATATCTGGGCCACGGTGTGGCTGTACTGGGCAAACAGCTTGTCATATGTATACATCAGCTCGCACTGGCCGATGGCTGCCGCGGCCTGCTTGCCGGGCATGTCCTGGGGCCGTCCGGGCAGACCCAGCTTACCCACGCCCATACCGATGGCGCCGGAGGATACCAGCACCACCTGGTGTCCGGCGTTCTTGATATCGCTGAGCACCTTGCATAACAGCTCCACCCGGCGGATATTCAGCCGCCCGCCCTTATGAGCCAGGGTCGATGTACCTACTTTCACTACCACACGCATAGCATAACCTCCCTAAGCGGTGTACATTTGTATATATGTGGTAGATTTTACTACAGTTCCCCAAAAGAATCAAGAGGGAAAAACATTCTCACCCATATAAATGACCGTTTACATACGCAACTTGCGTTGCTGAATTCAAAATGCAAAATGCAAAATTAAGGTGTCGGCTGCGCCGACTATTTAAAATCATTTGCGTTAGCAAATACTATCATTTTGCATTATGCATTTTACATTTTGCATTCGGCCTTGGGCCGCTAAACGATCATTTAACGCATTGGCAGAAATTTTCCTTGCTTGTTGCCAGCGGTTATTGTATAATCGTAGCATAGTATGTCGAATGGGAGGCATTGGGCCATGAAGCTGAGAAAAACGATGCTGTGGGCACTGGCGCTTGCGCTTGCGCTGCTGGCAGGCTGCCTGGCATCCCCTGCCGAGCCAACCACCACCGCGCCCACAACAGAGCCCCCCATTGAGCAGTTGACGCTGGTGGTCACGGAGGATACCATCGGCCAGTTGGAGCAGTACCCGGCTCTGAAGAAGCTGGACCTGACAGGCAGCACCTGCTACGAAGCCATCCAGGAATATATGCGCAGGCACCCCAAGGTGGAGGTGACCTATACCGTCAGTCTGGGAACTGCCACCGCCTCCAACCGGGAAACCGCCCTGGTTCTGGACCCCGGTGCCTGTGATTACGACACCCTGGCCCAGAAGCTGGAATACCTGCCCGCATTAGAAACGGTCAGCCTGCCCAGAACTACCTTCTCTGCCCAGGAAATCGTGGCGCTGCAGGGCCTGTACCCCCATATCACCTGGGACTACTCCATGATCGTCCTGGGCCAGGAGATGACAGCCCAGACAGCAGAGCTGAATCTGTCCGTATTGGAGCAGGACCGGGTTTCGGAGGTAGCGTCCAAACTCAGCCTGTTTCCCAACATTGAAAAGGTGGAACTGATGGATTCCGCAGGCAAAAGCCGGCTGTCCATCGAAGATGTAAAGACCCTGCAAAGCAACGCCCCGGGTACCCAGTTCCATTATACCTTTGACCTGTTCGGGAAAACGGTATCCACCACCGACGACCGGATCGAATTTGTAAATGAACCCATTGGCAGCGGCGAGGCAGAGCTGCGCAGCGCCCTGGATATCCTCAAGGACTGCGCTTACCTGCTGCTGGACGGCTGCGGCTTTGATAACGAGGTGCTGGCAAAGCTCCGCGCTGACTATCCCAACACCGAAGTGGTATGGCGCATCCATGTCAGGCAGCAAAGCTGGCTGACCGACACCCACACTATCCGGGCAGTTGACCTTGGTGACAACAGCAGCTTCGAGCCATTGAAATATTGTACCAAGGTCAAGTACATCGATTTAAGCAAGAACCCGGGCCTGACCGATATCAGCTTCCTGGCAAACATGCCGGATCTGGAAATCGTGATCCTCTCCGGCAGCTACACCGACGATCTGACCCCTCTGGCCAACGCCGGGAATCTGGTCTTTCTGGAGCTGGCCCACTGCGGCAACATTACGGATGTAACACCGCTGGCCGACTGCGGCAAACTGGCGAACATCAATCTGAGCTATACCAAGGTCACGGACCTGTCACCGCTGTATGAACTTCCTTTGGAACGGCTCTACGCGGTCATGTCCGATATCCAGCCGTCCCACTGGGAGAAGATCCAGCAGCTACATCCCGACTGCGCCATCCGTTTCGACGGCGAACAGTCCTACGGCACAGGCTGGCGGTATAAGAAAAACGGCGCTTACACAGAAATCTACCAGTGGGTCCGGGAGGTATTCAGCCTGGACCAGGCAGAACAGCAGATCACAAACAGCGCAAACTAAATAACGATACAAAAGCACCCTGCCGCGGCAGGGTGCTTTTGAGACTGTCAAAAAAAGGTTCGCACCAAGGCCCCCATCAGAGGGAGCCTTGCGTGCATCCATCCCAAAGGTTTTTTAACAAGCTAAAACTGGAGCTGTTGCAAAATGCTGCAACAGCTCCTTACGCTATGCATTTGTCTACACACTGCGGATGTAGGGGCGGTCATTGACCGCCCGCCGGCGACTAATAGTCGCCCCTACAGATTCTATTGGTGGGTTTTTAATTTTGTAACAGTCCCAGTTATACAAATTGGGGATTATCCTCTTCTTGCCAGAGGGGTGGATTCATCCTGGATCAGCAGCAGGTCAGACAGAATGCTGTTGGACACCAAAAATCCCTCCGGGGTCAGATACCAGCAGCCGTCGCTGCGCTTAGCCGCCAGCCGCTGCTGGGCGCAGCGCTCCAAAGCGGCTTCCAGGGGCGCGAAAGGCAGCAGATACTTCTTCTCGTATTCCTGGGGGTCAACACCGGCGCTGGTGCGCAGCCGGGTCATAAGGAATTCGCCCGCCCGCTCCCGCTGGGGGATCTCGTGCAGCTCGGAGATGACCTGTCCCTTATGCTTGATGCCGTCGATATAGGCCAGCAGATCCCGGACCATGGTAAACCGCTTGCCCGCGAAATCAGAGCTGGCATCGGGGCCGAAGCCCAGATACTCGCCGCCGGTCCAGTATTTCCAGTTATGTCTGGAGATCATGCCCTTCCGGGCGAAATTGGAGATCTCATACTGGCGGTAGCCCTTGCTCTTCAGTATCTCCACCGCCGTCAGATACATATCCGCCTGCATATCGTCATCGGGCAGGTTGCAGGCATCCTTGTAGTCGTACAGGGGTGTCCGCTCCTCCACCTTCAGACCGTAGCAGCTAATGTGATCGGGGGCCAGTGTCAGTACCCGGCGCAGCGTGGTCTCCCAGCCGTCCAGGGTCTGACCCGGCAGGCCGTACATCAGATCCACCGACACATTGCGGTAGCCTGCCCGGCGGATGCGCTCCAGGGCGGTAACCGCCTGAGCGTAGTTATGGGGGCGGCCGATCTTCTGCAAAATGGCATCGTCATCGCACTGGATGCCCAGGCTCACCCGGTTAAAGCCCTCCGCCCGCAGCCGACGCAGTAGCTTGTCGTTTACGGAGTCGGGGTTTGCCTCAAAGGTGATCTCCGCGTCACCGGCCACATCGAAGTAGCGGCGGATGGCTGTGAGGATGGTAGCCATACCGTCAGCGCCGAAGAAGCTGGGCGTGCCGCCGCCAAAGTAGATGGTATCTACCTTGTGGTTGGGGGCAAGGGCGCCGCTTTCCTTAATATGCCGGGTCATGGCATCCAGGAAGCTGTCCATCAGCTTGTCATCCTTGGTGGTCAGAGAGTAGAAGTCGCAGTATTGGCACTTGCTGCGGCAGAAGGGAATATGAATATAGATGCCCAGAGGGGCTTTGTTTTTTCTTGTGATCAATGGCATAATTTAGTCCTCATCCAGCTTCAGTACCGCCATGAATGCCTCGCTGGGCACGGAAACAGTACCAAAGGTACGCATACGCTTCTTGCCTTCCTTCTGCTTTTCCAGCAGCTTCTTTTTCCGGGTGATATCGCCGCCGTAGCACTTGGCAAGCACATCCTTACGCAGAGCCTTGATGGTCTCCCGGGCGATGATCTTGCCGCCGATGGCGGCCTGCACCGGGATCTCGAACTGGGCTCTGGGGATATTCTCCTTCAGCTTCTCACAGATTTTTCTGGCCCGGGGATAGGCGTTGTCCGCAAAGAGGATGAAGCTCAGCGCGTCCACGATGTCGCCGTTTAAGAGAATATCCAGCTTCACCAGCTTGCTGGGCCGGTAGCCGATCAGCTCATAGTCCAGACTGCCGTAGCCCCGGGTACGGGACTTCAGGGCATCAAAGAAGTCGTAAATGATCTCGTTTAAGGGCATGTCGTAGTGCAGCTCCACCCGGTTGGCATCCAGATAGACCATGTCTTTGAACTCACCCCGGCGCTGCTGGGCCAGCTCCATGATGTTGCCCACATACTCCTGGGGCGCGATCAGGTTGACCTTGGCGAAGGGCTCTTCCGCAAGCTGGATCTCCATGGGATCGGGGTAATCCAGAGGGGTGTAGACCATCAGTACCTCGCCGTTGTTTTTGGTGATGCGGTAGACCACATTGGGAGCGGTGGTGATCAGATCCAGGTTGTACTCCCGTTCCAGCCGCTCCTGGATGATCTCCATGTGCAGCAGGCCCAAAAAGCCGCAGCGGAAACCAAAGCCCAACGCGATGGAGCTTTCCAGCTCGTAGGCAAAGGACGCGTCGTTGAGCTTCAGCTTTTCCAAAGCTTCTCTCAAGTCCTGGTATTTCGCGCCATCAGCCGGATACACGCCGGAAAAGACCATGGGCTGTACCGGGCGGTAGCCGGGCAAAGGCTCCGGCGCGCCGTTTTCCACAGTGGTGACGGTGTCGCCCACCTGGGTGTCGGCAACGGTCTTGATGGAGGCGGTGATGTAGCCTACCTCGCCTGCGCCCAGGGCGTCCCTGGGGACCAGGCCGTTGGGGCTCATCGTGCCCACTTCCACTACCCTATAAGAAGCGCCGGTGGCCATCATTTTGATATCCTGTCCCGGACGGATGGTGCCTTCCTTCACCCGGACATAGACGATAACGCCCCGGTAGCTGTCGTAAACGCTGTCAAAGATCTGCGCCTGCAGCGGCGCTTCCCGGTTGCCCTTGGGGGCGGGAACATCCTTGACGATCATCTCCAGAACGGAGTGGATGTTGATGCCGTTCTTGGCGGAGATCTCGGGGGAATCCTCCGCCGGAATACCGATGATATCCTCCACCTCCGCTTTGACCTCGGCAGGCCGGGCAGAGGGCAGGTCAATCTTATTGATGACGGGCAGCACTTCCAGCCCCGCGTCGATTGCCAGATAGGTGTTGGCAAGGGTCTGGGCCTCCACGCCCTGGGAAGCGTCTACCACCAGGATCGCGCCCTCGCAGGCTGCCAGGCTGCGGCTGACCTCGTAGTTAAAGTCCACATGACCTGGGGTGTCGATCAGGTTCAGGGCGTAGGTTTCCCCATCGTCGGCAGTATAGGTCAGAGTCGCCGCAGTTGCCTTGATGGTAATGCCCCGCTCCTTTTCCAGCTCCATGGAGTCCAGCATCTGCTCAGCCCGGATGCGCCGGTCGATGGCATCGCATTCTTCCAGCAGCCGGTCTGCCAGGGTGGACTTGCCATGGTCGATATGGGCAATGATTGAAAAATTACGGATCTTCGAAAGGTCGGTCATATACAGCACCTCAAAAGGGTATGATTATCGATTCTTTCATTATACAGAATTTACATCAAAAAGTAAACCGTATGTTTTGATAAAATACCGGGTAAACTCCTGCATAGGAGCGACGAAAACCGCCGAAAGCCGCAAAAATTTAAAAATTTTTCCGTCAAAACCCCTTGTCAAAGGCGGAAAATCGGTATATAGTCTAACGGCATGAAAAAACACGACCAGATATATAAGGGAGTTTTTATATGAGTACCACGAAAAAGCCCAACCATCCCGCGGAAGATACCCAGGCCGCGCTGCAGAATCTGATCGCCCAGGGCCGTAAGGAAGGCATCATCCGGGCGTCGGATCTGAACGCCATTCTGGAAAAGACCGATCTGACTCCGGAAAAGATCGAGGAGGTCTACGACCGCTTTGAGGCGATGAATATCCAGATCATCAGCGCCGAGCTGGACCTGGACGATGACGGAGACCTGTCTTTGGCGGGTGTGCTGGACGACGATGTAGATCTGACCGGCATGGAGGACGAAGAGCTGGTAGACCCGGTGGACCTGGCAGCGGAGTACAACCTGGATGATCCGGTGCGTATGTACCTGAAGGAGATCGGTCAGATCCGGCTGCTGTCTGCTGAGGAAGAAGTGGAGCTGGCGAAGCGGATCTCCGAGGGCGACCAGTTTGCCAAGAACAAGCTGACAGAAGCCAATTTGCGTCTGGTAGTCTCCATCGCTAAGAAATATTCCGGCCGGGGCCTGCACATTCTGGATCTGATCCAGGAGGGCAATACAGGCCTGATCCGGGCTGTCGACAAGTTCGACTGGACAAAGGGAAACAAGTTCTCTACATATGCCACCTGGTGGATCCGGCAGGCCATTACCCGCGCCATTGCCGACCAGGCCCGGACCATCCGTGTTCCGGTGCATATGGTAGAGGTCATCAATAAGGCCACCCGCTGCAACCGGAAGCTGGTCCAGGAGCTGGGCCGTGAGCCCACCGTGGAGGAGATCGCCAAGGAGCTGAACCTGCCGGTGGAAAAGATCATCGAAGCCAACCGCACCGCCGCCGATACCCTGTCCCTGGATACCCCCGTGGGCGATGAAGAGGATACCTCCATCGGCTCTTTCGTGGAGGACGAGCGGACCCCCGGCCCTGCCGACGCCACCTCCAACGCCCTCCTTGCCGAGGCCCTGAAGGAGATCCTGGACACCCTGACTGAGCGGGAAGCGGATGTGCTGCGTATGCGCTTCGGCATGTACGACGGCCGTACCCACACTCTGGAAGAAGTGGGCCAGATCTTCGGCGTGACCCGTGAGCGTATCCGCCAGATCGAAAACAAGGCCATCCGGAAGCTGCGCCATCCCAGCCGCGCCAAAAAGATCAAGGATTTCTATTGCTGATAAAAACCGCACCGGTTCATTCCGGTGCGGTCTTTTCTATGCGGTTCTGTTATTCTAAGTCATATACGCAGAAGCTTCGCCTGTCACCCGAGGAAACAACGATTCCATTGTTTTCACTCCAAAGGAACACCTGTCTTTCTGGCCCGCCGTCTTCCGCTGAGCGGTGTAATGCGGTCAGCGAGTTGGTATCGGCATCAAACACCAACAGTTGGAAAACGCCATTTGCATCCTGATGGTAAGTAGCAAATTTCCTTCCGTCGGGGCTTTCCGCCAGTTGATCTCTGTTCCATTCCCAGCCATCCGGCAGGCGCACTGCCACGGACTCTCCGTCCGCTATATCATAAACATAGAACTCACCAGCGCTGTCCTTGTAAATAAACAGGGAATCCATACCCTTGTAGTACGATGTCAGATCCGGCAAAGCTCTGCACTCCATGGTGGCAGGATCGCACACGAAGTACATCCCGGCTTCGTCCTGATACAGAATGTAAGACTGGCTGAACAATACGATATTGTAAAAGGTCTTATCTTCCCACAGCCGGGTAACCGATCCGTCCTCCGTGCTGATCTTCCACAAGGTGCTTTCCTGCAGCTTTCGGGATGCCTTCAGGGTTGGTTCATAATAGCTTACACAGTATACAATACCGTCCTCCACGGCCACCCAATTCCGCAGAAGCACCTCCTGCCCATCACTTTTGGGAATACATGTAAGCTTTTCCTGCCCGGAAACATCCAGAACACTCAGCTCTCCATCGGCGGCGCATAGGATCAGATCGTTATTGTCACACCAACCCAGAACCTGATATTCTTCCGCGAACACATCGGGATCAAACTGGGAAAAGTAATCCGTCAGCACGCCTGTCTCCAGATCAATGGCCGCGTAATATTGAATATACTTACCTTCCCTGGCATCCAGCGAAAACCGGACCAGGCATTCATGGACACCTCTGCCGGTATCCACCACATAACCTGCGCATTCTGACGGCTCATAGTTGATCAGCACCTTACCGTTAAGTACGGAATATTCCAGCTCCAATTTAAGGCTCTGTCCAAACAGGGAATACTCACGGGAAAAATACTTCTTTGGCAGAGGGTTCAACGCACCGTCTTTCAGTGTGTAGTTGGTATAATGATTTCCGCTGTTGTACTCCAAAGGACCTTCGGGAACCCAGAAAATCTCCCCATCGTAAGCCGTTCTGGCGGTTGCGGTGTCCAAATGGGTGTAGATGTAAGTGGTCCGGAAAGGGTGGTTTTGCCTGTCAACGCTGCGTTCATAAGCTTTATCCGCGTTGGGATCTACCGCCGGTACAACCTCCGAAACCTCCACCCTTGCCGCTTGTACCACATATTCAGGAAGATCGGATTCCTCCCCGGAGGCAGTTGATTCCGGCGAGCCGCCACCGGTATGCAGTGTGGCCGTTGGCGCCGATGTATGGTTGGCGGCGGTACCGTCCGTATAGGGTTCTGCCCGGCAACCGTTTAAAAACAGCGCCGCAGCGATCATAATTACGATTATTCTGCCCATAAACTACCTCCATTTCTTCCATTGATGTGTTAGCAGCTCCTCAGAAATGTAGACCTCCCAGAATTACGCATTGACAATCTCGCCGGTGACAACATTTACATAATAAAGTCCACCAGAAAATGCAAACTCATAACATAACACATGGCTACCGTTACCATCTGGAGCGTATGCAAAAGTAGATCCGAAGTATTCTGAAGTAACAAGATTTTTATTGTTACTCAGCAGAAGATTTAGAGCATCTTCCTCTTCAATCAGGCTAATATCACTCCTAGAACCAGTATTTATTGCTTCAGAATTTGCATTAACAGACACAACTGCCTTTCGTTGTGCGCTAATACGATTAATACCATCACCATCTATACTGGCACTAATATAGCTATCAACAATCTTAACCCCTTCGTAGGTATCAAAATATTGGTATGTTCTTTCAACTACAATTTCGGTACCAGGGAGGACACCTGTATCTGCATCAACCTCCTCCTGAGAAATATGATATTGCACGCAAGGTTTTAATGACACATCCTCGCCAAACTGGGTTAATAATGTACTTATTATTGCACTATCATTATCGGGGACAGACACATCTCCCCATATAGCATTCCTTTGAAAAGTTTGTTCACTTTTCTCATTACGACAACTGGTTAAAGTAATACTGAGCGGAAGCAAAGATAATTGAGGATTAACTCCTGTACCCAAACTCCTTGTGCTCTCTTCTCTGTATGGATCGAGGAAATTCGCATAACGGTACACAGCCGCAGCAGAAGATACTGCAGGAAGTGTGTAATTAGGAAAATCCGGCAATCTATAGTTTTGTCCATTATTCTCACGATAAACCAAAATTGCCCAATTTTGATTCCAATTTACATTTGCCCACGCATCCTTAATGCTACTACCATTATCTGCTTGTTGCACAAAACTCGTGGCAATAGTGTCGTCACCATCGGAAGGAGCCTGTTCATGATATCCCGCAATTGCCCGGATACCAGATGCTTTCATCAACCTAACATAGTATTTCACAATATTAGAGTCCAACTGATAACAGCAAGCTAAAATTAAGACACGGAGATTATCATCTGAATCTATTATACATGTATTCCCCCAATTGTTATCATCTGAAACACCTAAGGTCGTTGCAACATCAAATGGTGTGTACGAGCCGTACGCATTATTTCCCGCATGAGCATTAAGTATCGGCAAATATGCACCATTATTTATTCTTGCCCCGTGGCCAGAATAATACGCAATTTTGTAGGATCCTATTGTTGCAAATGAGGACGCTGATACTCTAATATTTTCAGGAGAATTACTATTTTCTTGCCAACCATAACGGACAAATGAATCGTAGCCATTTCCACTGGCCTCTAGTGCATTTTCGAATGCTACACAATCGGATGCGCTTATTGTATTTCCTTGCATAATAATCGCATCAACAGTGTTGCTATCATGACCAGGATCTATTGGAGTAATAACATTTCCGTTAGATCTATTCTCCGTATCCCCATACGAATTAGATTCTTCTGTAAGTTCTTCTGCCATAGAATATAAAGGTAATGTATTTATTAGTGTTATAAATGCCAAAAGCATAGCCAGAACACGATTCCCAATTTTCATAGTTAACCCCTTTCATAATTATACAAATATCTCGGGGCTTTTATATTACTTTTAAATGCAAACAGCTGAGGAGGCACGCAGAAGCCCCGGCACAGTTTGCCACCCCAGCAGCTGCGTTATTTCATCCAAAACCATCGCTTTATACCTCCTATGTCAAAAGTATTATAGCAGGACTGTTCCCCTATCCATATAGAAACAGATAACAGCTTGCTCACCTATATTGTACAGCATCGATCATAATTTTTCAAGCTTTATATTGCGATATTTTTATGTATATACCTCATAATTAGATACTTTTTAATATAGTTATTTTGCCAGTTTTTGTATATTTATGCGCTGGCAGACATGTGATGTTCGTCTTTAATGTCAGGCTGTCATCAAAACCTGTCATTCCAAAAAGCAGCGCACGCTGGCCTGGGAATCCCATAGACATTCCAAATATTTTTGACTCAGATACACCAAATTCCCCTTCTATTTACGGGATCGCCACACCAGGGCGCGGACTGGTTCACGATGACATGCTGTAACCACAGTGCGGTTTTTTTTATAGTTTTTTCACAACAGCGGCAAGTTTTATGCTATAATGATAAAAAAGGAAAGGGGGCTACGCTATGAAGATCCAATTTATCGGCGCGACCCACGAGGTCACCGGAAGCTGCACGCTGCTGGAGGTGTGCGGCAAGAAATACTTAGTGGATTGCGGCATGGAGCAGGGTGTTGATATCTTTGAAAATGTGCCGCTGCCCGTCAGCGCCAGCACCATCCAGGCGGTCTTTCTGACCCACGCCCACATTGACCATTCGGGAATGCTGCCGAAGCTCTATAAAGACGGCTTCCGGGGCAGCATCTACGCCACACCCTCCACCTGCGACCTGTGCAACATCATGCTGCGGGACTCTGCCCACATCCAGGAGTCCGAAGCCCAGTGGCAAAGCCGCAAGGCCCAGCGCTCAGGCGAGGACCCCGTAACGCCCCTGTATACCGTGGCTGACGCACTGGGTGCCATCTCCCGGTTCCGGCCCTGCGATTACGCCCAGGTGATCCGGGCGGAGGAAGGGGTAACGGTCCGGTTTTCGGATATCGGCCACCTGCTGGGCTCTGCCTGCATCGAGCTTTGGCTGACGGAGGACGGCGTTACGAAAAAGATCGTATTCAGTGGCGATGTAGGCAATACCAACCAACCGCTGATCAATGACCCCCTGCCGGTGGAGGAAACGGACTATCTGGTGATCGAGTCCACCTACGGCAACCGCCTGCACGAAAAACCGGGGGATACCCTGGGCGAGCTTGGAGATGTGCTGCAGCGCACCTTTGACCGGGGCGGCAATGTGGTGATCCCATCCTTCGCTGTGGGCAGGACTCAGGAGCTGCTGTATGCCATCCGGCAGATCAAGCAGGAGGGAACGGTGAAAGGACATGACGGTTTCCCGGTGTATGTTGACAGTCCCCTGGCAGTGGAAGCCACCGGAATTTTCCTCCAGTGCGACCAAAGCTGCTTTGATAAAGAAACGGCAGCGCTGGTCCGGCAGGGCATCAATCCCATCTGGTTCGAGGATATCTGCCTGTCCGTAACCAGCGACGAATCCAAACAGATCAATTTTGACAAGTGCCCCAAGGTGATCCTCTCTGCCAGCGGCATGTGCGAAGCGGGCCGTGTCCGGCACCACCTGAAGCACAACCTGTGGGGTGAGGAAAACACCGTCCTGTTCGTGGGCTACCAGGCGGAAGGCTCTCTGGGACGGAAGCTGCAAAACGGCGCCCAGCATGTGCGCCTGTTCGGGGAGGATATCTCCGTCAAGGCAGAGATCGCCACCCTCCACGGCACCAGCGGCCATGCGGACCGGGACGGTCTGCTGCGGTGGCTGGCAGGCTTCCAAAAGAAGCCCCAAACCGTGTTCGTCAACCACGGCGATGATGCCGCCTGCGTTGCCTTCCAGAAGCTGCTGACCGAAATGGGCTACCGGGCCCAGGCACCCTACAGCGGCACGGAATACGACCTTGCCACAGACACCATGACCGTCTGCGCCGATTCCAAGCCCATCCGCCGGGAGGAAGCCAAAGGCTCTGCCAGAGCCAAGGCCGTCTATGGTGACCTGCTTGCGGCAGCGGAAGCGCTTGTTGCCTTCGTCAAAACCTGCAAGGGCCGGACCAACAAGGACAACGCAAAGCTGGCCTCCCAGATCCGCGCCCTTCTCCAAAAGTGGAAATAAAAAACCCTGGCGTAGGTACGCTCAAGGCTCCCTCTGACGAGGGAGCCTTGGTCAGAGCGTCAAAAAAGCCGCTAATCGTCAAAAAGCGAAATAATCCAAATGTCTTTGAGGGAAGCCTTCCCCGTTTGCGGTGCCCAAAATTTTCTGTTCGCTGTCCGCTCGCAAAATTTTGACCGCGGCACACGCTTATGCCCCGCTT
>JAZKYA010000087.1:0-10587 GCA_045611945.1 Faecousia sp.
TGTCTCTTGCGGAAAGTGCAAAATCCCTGGCTTCGACGGGGGTACGGTGAGCAGAATAGATATGGACTTCGTAGGGGACCTCAAAAGACTTCAGAACGTCCACGGCCTTACCAATGATGGGAAGGTCGCTGTCGGAGCCCATGATGATACCGATTTTCTTCATAAAGCACCTCCAAAACAAAAAGAGCGCAATAGCCCCAATGAAGCTATCTGCGCCCAGACGGTCGGCAATTCAACTCTCTGTTCCCCTGTGGTAATCCACATATCCGTCAGTCGCAGAAAGCAGTATTCAAATCAAAATTATTCTATCATGGACGAAAATGCCTGTCAAGAAAGAGTATTTCCATTTCGACAGTTTTTACCATTTTACCACGAATTCCCCCGGCAGGGCCTTGGTTTTTGTGTAGCCTGCCGGGAGATGATTTGTGTTAATTCAGATGCTTCTTGGCTTCGCAGTAGATGCAGCGGTAAATCCCCTCTTCACCCTCACATTCCTTGAAAATGTGCTGGATCTCCTGCTCGCAGGAGGTAATGCAGCGGGGGTTGTCACAGTGGAGCTTGCCCACGAGAACATCCGTTTCCTCCGGCATTTGTACGCCCTTTTGGGCCTCATCCAGCAGCTTAAGGATCAGCGCCATACGCATATACTTACCGTTGAGAGCCTGACGGAAATAGGCCGCCCGGGGATCGTCGTCCACCTTGACGCTGATTTCGTTGACTCTGGGCAGCGGATGGAGAATGCGCATGGTATCCTTGGCTGTCTCCAGCTTCTCGGGGGTGAGGATATAGCTGTTTTTCAGCCGCTCGTAAGCATCCGCATCGTCAAAGCGCTCCCGCTGGATACGGGTCATGTACAGCACATCCAGAGATGGCATAGCTTCCTCTAAAGAGGCAGTCTCCACATAGGCCATCCCCTTGGCCCGCAGCACTTCTTCCTTCATATAATCCGGCAGCTTCAGTTCCTCAGGGCTGATCAGAACAGCCTTTACATCATTGTAGCGGCTCAGCGCGCTGATCAGAGAATGAACGGTACGGCCATACTTCAGGTCACCGCAGAAGCCAACAGTCAGTCCGTCGAAATGGCCCTGCTCCCGGTAGATGGTCAAAAGGTCTGCCAGAGTCTGGGTAGGATGACAGTGCCCGCCGTCACCGGCGTTGATCACAGGAACGGATGCTGCCCTGGCGGCAATGTAGGGAGCGCCCTCCTTGGGATGGCGCATAGCGACGATATCCGCATAGCAGGAGATCATCTTGGCGGTATCCGCTATACTTTCGCCCTTGGATGCAGATGAGGTATTGGCATCGCTGAAACCGATGACACTGCCGCCCAGCTCCAGCATAGCAGCCTCAAAGCTCAGCCGGGTACGGGTGGAAGGCTCAAAGAACAATGTGGCCAGCTTCTTACGCTTGCAGCACTCCGCGTACCTATCGGGATTTTCAATAATATCACAGGCAGTATCCAGAAGCTGCTGCAGCTCTTCTACGGAAAAGTCAACAATATCGATCAGGCTACGCATTACTTTGCTCCATTCACAGCCAGATAGTTCTGGATCCGGGTCACATTTTCTTCGTTGGCAGGATCTTCCTGCAGATATTCAATAATATCGTAAACATCGACCACAGAATATACCGGGAAGCCAAACTGCTCCTCGATCTCCTGCATAGCACCCTTGTCTGTCTGGCCCTTTTCCTTACGGTCAACCATAATGAAGGTGGCAATGACCTTTGTGCCTTCCAGGTGCTTGAGAATCTCCATACTCTCCCGGATGGCAGTACCGGCGGTGATCACATCCTCGATAATGACGATCTCCTCCCCTGCCTGGGGTACATAACCGACGAAAGTACCGCCCTCGCCGTGGTCCTTCACTTCCTTGCGGTTGAAGAAGAAAGGCACATTCAGACCGTTCTTGGAAAGCGCCACCGCAGCGGAAATGGACAGAGAAATACCCTTGTAGGCAGGGCCGTACAGAACAGCCTGCTTCTTGCCCAGCTTGTCAAAGTAGGCCTTGGCGTAAAACTCACCCATCTTGGTGATCTGGTCCCCGGTCTTGATCATACCGGCATTGACAAAGTAAGGGATCTTGCGGCCGGACTTGGCGGTAAAATCGCCGAACTTCAGAACCCCTGCGCCCTGCAAGAATTCAATAAATTCTCTCTTATAAGCTTCCATGATGTTACTCCTCAATCAACGAACTCGGCAACGCAGCGCTCATAGGCGGCCACGGGATCGGCGGCGGCAGTGATGGGACGGCCCACAACGATGTAGTCAGAGCCGATCTCCTTTGCGGCAGCGGGGGTCATAACACGCTTCTGGTCACCCACATCGCCGTCGGCAAAACGAACACCGGGGGTGACGGTCAGGAAGTGCTTGCCGCACTTGTCATGTACCTTGCCTGCTTCCAGGGGGGAGCAGACGATACCGTCCAGGCCCGCCTCCTCAGCGCACTTGGCATAGTGCATGACCACCTCATCAATGGGGGCATGGATCATCAGATCGTTTTCCATGCTCTCCTGGTCAGTGGAGGTAAGCTGGGTCACGGCAATCAGCAGCGGACGGCTGCCGTCGGGGCGGGTCAGACCCTCCAGGGCGGCCTTCATCATGTTCTTGGTACCGGCAGCGTGAAGGTTGGTAATATCCACATCCAGATTAGACAGGACAGACATAGCCTTCTTGACGGTATTGGGAATGTCGTGCAGCTTCAGGTCCAGGAAGATCTTGTGTCCACGGGCCTTGATCTCCTTGACGATGGCAGGGCCTTCCGCGTAGTACAGCTCCATACCGATCTTGACAAAGGGCTTCTTTCCGGTGAACCTGTCCAAAAACGCAAAGGTAGCCTCCGCGGAGGAGAAGTCACACGCGATAATTACATCCTTACCCATAATAAACTCCTTTACTGCATATATATTTTTAAATTTTATTCGTCCAAGCTTCTGCCATGGCTATCCACTGGGCAATATCCGGCCTGTCCCAGCCGGGATTTCCGCAGGCAGTTATGTTATTTCCCAGTGCCACGCCATGGGGAGCATCCGGGAAAATATGCATCTCAAAAGGTACGCCGGCCCTGGCATAGGCATCCCCGGCGACCAGAGAATTGCGTACATTCACCACCTCATCGTTGGCGGTATGCAAAATAAATGCCGGAGCGCTGTCTGCGTCAATGAAGTTTTCCATGCTGCTCATAGCAAGCTGCTGTTCTGTAGGCGCATCGGCGGCCCAGAGATTCCGGAAAGACAGGCCATGGTGCGTTCCGGAGATGACCGGATAGATCAGCATTACACCCCTGGGGCGGTTATAGCCGTAGGGCTTATGGATCGCCCGCTGCACTTCTTCCAGCTTCCACTGGGCACCCAGGCTGGCGCAAAGATGCCCGCCGGCAGAAAAGCCAACGGCAAATACCTGCTCAGGATCAATGCCGTACTCCTTTGCGTGATCCCGGATATGGCAGAGCGCCAGAGATGCCTCTATGAGCTGTGTGGGGAAGGTGTGCTTCCTGTCCACGGTGTAGTTCAGCACAAAGGCATTGTAGCCCTGTGCCAGAAAGGCCATGGCGATGGGTTCACCCTCACGGTCAGAGCAGACCATTCTGTATCCGCCGCCGGGAATCACAAGGATCGCCTTTCGGGTAAAGCACGGAACCGGGTCGGCAATATAGGCATCCAGATAAAACCGGGTCGTATCCGAATCAAGGTAGACTCTCTCAAATTTCATGGCAGGCCTCCAATCAAACAGTGCCAATAATCTCCGCCAAAGAAGAAATTCTGTATTTGTCCATGACTTCGGGAAGCCGTTCTACGATGTCACGGCAGGCATAGGGGTTGACCAGGTTGGCAGCGCCCACTTCCACAGCGGTTGCGCCGGCCATCATCATTTCGATCACATCCTCGGCAGAAGATACGCCGCCCATGCCCACAACGGGGATCTTAACAGCATTCGCCACCTGGTAGACCATGCGGACAGCCACCGGGAAGATGGCGCTGCCGGAGAAGCCGCCCATCTTATTGGCGATGACAGGCTTTCTGCGGTTCAGGTCGATACGCATACCCAGCAGGGTATTGATCAAGCTGATGCCGTCGGCGCCCGCATCCTCACAGGCCCTTGCGATGGACACGATATCGGTCACATTGGGAGAAAGCTTAATGATCACAGGCTTGGTAGTCACGGCCTTGACTGCCCTTGTCACTTCCGCGGCAGCTTCCGGCTGCGTGCCGAAGCTCATACCGCCGCCGTGGACATTGGGGCAGCTCACATTCACTTCCAGCCAGCCCACCTGTTCTTCCTTGTCCAGCTTTTCACAGGTGTAGGCGTAGTCCTCCACGGAAAAACCGCTGACATTGGCCATCACCGGCTTGTAGAAAACCTTTTTCAGCTCCGGCAGTTCGTGAGAAATAACTTTCTCCACGCCGGGATTCTGCAGTCCAACGGCGTTGATCATACCGGCAGTGCAATCCGCGATCCGGGGCGTAGGATTGCCAAACCGGGCATCTTTGGTTGTACCCTTAAAAGAAAATGTACCCAGGCAGTTGATATCATACAACTGCGTGAATTCATAGCCGTAACCAAATGTACCGGAAGCGGGGATCACAGGGTTCTCCAGTTCAATGCCGCAAAGATTTACGCTCAGGCGTCCCATCTGATTTCCTCCTTCCACATCACAGGGCCATCCTTGCAGATGCGCTTGTAGCCGGTTAGGGTCTGGCAGGAGCAGCCCATGCAGGCGCCGAAGCCGCAGCCCATACGCTCCTCAAAGCTCATCTGTCCGGAGGTGTTGGTTGCTCTGTATACGGCCTTGAGCATTGGCTCGGGGCCGCAGGTGAAGAAGTGGGTGTATTCCACTTTCTTCAGCGCGTCGGTGACAAAACCCTGAATGCCATAGCTGCCGTCCACGGTAGTGACCAGTACAGCGCAGCCCAAAGCCTTGAATTCTTCTTCGTAAAAGACCTCTTCTTTTTTGTTAAAGCCCAGAATGACAGCCGGAGTTTTCCCCTCCGCCACCAGCCGCTTTGCCAGCAGGTACATAGGCGGAACGCCAACACCGCCGCCCAGAAGGACAGGCTTCTCCCCCGCCGCGGTCAGATCGTAGCCGTTGCCCAGGCCGGTGAGAATATCCAGCTTTCCGCTTTCCATCTTGCTCATGGCTTCAGTACCCCTGCCTACCACCTTATAGATGATGGTCAGCACATCGCCATCTACATCGCATACGGAGATGGGACGGCGCAGGAACAGGCCATCGAGCTGAATATTCACAAACTGGCCCGGCGCGGTAATGGCGCTGGTATCGCCCTGGAGCTTCATCCGGTACACCTGGGGCACCAGCCGTGTATTTTCTATGATCTCAAATAGACTCTGCTTCATTGTTTCCTCCTCTATCAAAAATGGGGAAATCTATCATTGATTCGTCTCTGCGTTCTTTTTTGCTGTAGTAATGGAAGCAATCAATTTACGCCGAATCGTACCGCAACGGTTTCTCAGCAAAATGTACTGGGAGTTTTGGATCTTTTTCTTACGGTAGAGAATCTCAAGTCAATATTCCGTTTCGGAGCTTTCTTTCAGTGCAATCTCCAACTTATTTATAAAATCCGCACGGCTTTGGGCATAATGTGCCTCATGGAGGTTGGCTCCAATAGACGAGGAACACTTTAAAAGCTGATTCACATATACATAGCATCCTTTGATATCATCACATATATCAGAAACAGCAAGTGCAAACCCAATGGACTCTTCACGCAGTTGGTTCTTCTGCTCAGTCAAATAGCTCCACCCTCTTTCAACGATATATGGTCCCCGACCATTCGATATATTTGCTTACGCAAATTCGATATAGCTGCGCTTCGATATGATATAAACCCCACATGCCCCGCAGGGCATATCGGGTGCTTTGCACATATCGAATGCGAAGCATATATCGAAAATCCCGTTAGGGATTTATATTGAGCTGTCAGGCATCAATGGTAGATACGGTCAGAGTGGTTTCTTCCAGCACATCCAGCAGAACGCTGACCGTATCCAAAGAGGTAAAGAGGGTCACATTGTTCTCAGAGGAGATCTGGCGGATCTGGTGGCCGTCAGCCTCGCTGGAACTGGGATCCTTTGTGTTGATGACATAGGCGATATGACCCTGGCGCAGGGCGTTGGGGATCTCCTCACTGCCGTCGCAGATCTTGGTCAGCGCATGGGTGCGGATGCCGTTGTGCTTCAGGAACATGGCTGTGCCAACGGTAGCCTCAATGTTAAAGCCCAGATTATAGAACCGGCGGATCAGAGGCAGCGCTTCTTCCTTGTCCTTATCGGCGATGGTAGCCAGGATCGTACCGTAGTTCTGCAGATGCATACCGGCAGCCTGCAGAGCCTTATACAGTGCCCGGTTCAGCTTGTCGTCGTAGCCGATGGCCTCTCCGGTGGACTTCATTTCGGGAGACAGGTAAGCATCCAGGCCACGGAGCTTGTTGAAAGAGAACACAGGCGCTTTGACATACCAGCGATTCTTCTCCTCGGGATATACATCGAAGATACCCTGTTCCTTCAGGCTCTTGCCCAGAATGACCTCAGTGGCAATATCCGCCAGGGAGTAGCCGGTGGCCTTACTCAGGAAGGGTACGGTACGGGAGGAACGGGGGTTGACCTCGATGATGAACACATTGTCATTCTTGTCAACGATAAACTGGATATTGAACAGGCCTACAATGCCAATGCCCAGGCCCAGCTTCTTGGCGTACTGCAGAATAATGCCCTTGACTTTGTCACTGATGGAGTAGGTAGGATACACGCTCATGGAGTCACCGGAGTGAACGCCGGTACGCTCCACCAGCTCCATAATACCGGGAACGAACACATCACGGCCATCGCAGATGGCGTCAACCTCCACTTCCTTACCCTGGATATACTTATCCACCAGAACCGGCTTGTCCTCGTCGATCTCAACGGCGGTACGCAGGTAGTTACGAAGCTGCTTTTCGTTGGCAACGATCTGCATAGCACGGCCGCCCAGAACAAAGCTGGGACGCACCAGCACAGGATAGCCGATCTCCTTGGCAGCGGCGATACCGTCCTCGATCTTGGTCACAGCTTTGCCCTTGGGCTGGGGAATGTCCAGCTTGCGCAGCAGCGCTTCGAAGGCATGGCGGTCCTCTGCCCGGTCGATGGCTTCGCAGTCGGTGCCGATGATCTTCACACCCCGGTCAGTCAAGGGCTGGGCCAGGTTGATAGCGGTCTGTCCACCCAGAGAGGCAATGACACCCACGGGCTTTTCGAAATCGATGATGCTCATTACATCCTCGGGCGTCAGCGGCTCAAAGTACAGCTTATCGGCGGTGGTATAGTCGGTGGAAACGGTTTCAGGGTTATTGTTGATAATGATAGCCTCGTAACCGGAGTTCTTAATGGTGGTCACCGCGTGAACGGTGGAGTAGTCGAATTCCACACCCTGGCCAATACGGATGGGGCCTGCGCCCAGCACCACGATCTTCTTCTTATCGGTCAGTACAGAGGCGTTTTCGTCAGAGTAGGAGGAATAGAAGTAAGGAATATACGCGCCAGTGTGGCAGGTATCCACCATCTTGAACACAGGCACGATGTTCCGCTGCTTACGGAAGTAGTAAATATCGATCTCCTTCATATTCCAGAGTTTGCCGATGAACTTATCACCGAAGCCCATCTTCTTGGCCTGGCGCAGAACCTCCTCGTCACCCACATTGGCCTTCAGCTTGGCTTCCATGGCAACGATCCGCTCCACAGCCTCCAGGAAGTAGGCGGTGATCTGGGTGATCCCATGGATCTTATCCACGCTGACACCCCGCCGCATCAGCTCCGCGATGGCGAACATGTTATCGTCCCGGAACTGCTTGATGTAATCCAGCAGTTCTTCCGTTTCCAGCTTGTCAAACTTGGCCATATGGAAGTGGCACACGCCGATCTCCAGAGAGCGAACGCCCTTGAGCAGGCATTCTTCCAGATTGGAACCGATGCCCATGACTTCGCCGGTGGCCTTCATCTGAGTGCCCAGTGTGTTGGATGCGGAGGCGAACTTATCGAAGGGGAACCTGGGCAGCTTGGCGATCACATAGTCCAGCTTGGGCTCAAAGGAAGCGTTGGTGTTGGCAATGGCAATCTCGCTCAGCTCCATGCCCACGGCGATCTTGGCAGTGACCCGGGCAATCGGATAGCCGGATGCCTTGGACGCCAGCGCGGAGGAGCGGGAAACTCTGGGGTTGACCTCAATGAGGTAGTATTCACTGGAGTTGGGATTCAGCGCGAACTGCACATTGCAGCCACCCTCGATCTTCAGCTCCCGGATGATCTTGATAGCGGAATCATTGAGCATCTTCATATCATGCTCGGAAAGGGTCATAATGGGAGCTACCACCAGGCTGTCGCCGGTGTGAACACCCACAGGATCGATATTTTCCATACCGCAGATGGTAATGGCGTGGTCAGCAGAGTCACGCATGACCTCAAATTCGATCTCCTTGTAACCCTTGACGCTCTTTTCAATGAGAACCTGATGGACAGGAGACAGCTTAAAGGCGTTCAGGCCCACTTCCACCAGTTCTTCCTCGCTGTAGGCAAAGCCGCCACCGGTGCCGCCCAGGGTAAAGGCAGGACGCAGAACCACCGGGTAGCCGATGCGCTTGGCCGCTTCCTTGGCTTCTTCGATGGAGTAGGTGATCTCAGAGGGAATGGTCGGCTCACCGATGGACTGGCACAGTTCCTTGAACAGCTCCCGGTCCTCTGCCCGCTCGATGGACTCGCTGCTGGTGCCCAGCAGCTCCACCCGGCACTCCTTCAGAACGCCCTTCTTTTCCAGCTGCATGGCCAGGTTCAGGCCGGTCTGACCGCCGATGCCGGGAACGATGGCATCGGGACGCTCGTAGCGGATGATCTTGGCGATATATTCCAGCGTCAGCGGCTCCATGTAAACCTTATCGGCGATGGTGGTATCGGTCATGATGGTCGCGGGGTTGGAGTTGCACAGAACGACCTCATAGCCCTCCTCCTTCAGCGCCAGGCAGGCCTGGGTACCTGCGTAGTCAAATTCGGCGGCCTGTCCAATGACGATAGGACCGGAACCGATGATCAAAATTTTCTTCAAGTCTCTTCTCTTAGCCATTTTATGCTTCCTCCTGCAACTGATTATCTCTGTAAACGACTGTGCCGTCACACACAGTCATCATGCACTTACCAAAAAGCTTCCAGCCTTCAAAGGGTGTGGCCCTGCCCATGGATTTAAAAGCAGCAGGGTCTACAGTATATTCCGCGTTCAGATCCCACAAGCTCCAGCAGTCGCCCAGTGGGATGCCGAACCGCTCCCTTGCGCTGGTCACCAGCAGCGCTTTCAACCGCTCCATGGTGATGATCCCGGTCTTAACAAAGTGGGTGTACATCACTGGGAAGGCCGTCTCAATGCCCACCACGCCGAAGGCGCTCTTTTCTAAGCCCTTTGCCTTTTCCTCAGCGCTGTGGGGCGCGTGGTCGGTGGCGATCATATCGATGGTACCGTCGATGATGCCCTGGACCAGCGCTTCATTATCTTCCTTGGAGCGGATAGGCGGATTCATCTTAAAGCGGCCGTCCTCCTGCAGATCCCGGTCATCCATCACCAGGTAGTGAGGGCCTGTCTCACAGGTCACATCGATCCCCCCGGCCTTAGCCCTGCGGATCAAGTCTACACTTTCCTTTGTGGAGATGTGGCACACATGGTAGCTGCAGCCGGTTTCCTTTACCAGCTTCAGATCCCGTTCAATCTGCTTCCACTCGCTTTCGGAACAGATGCCCCGGTGACCGTGGCTCTTAGCGTATTCGCCGTCGTGGATATAGCCGCCACGGAGCAGATCGTTCACCTCACAGTGGGCGACGATCATTTTCCCAAGAGACTTGGCCTGAAGCATAGCGCAGCGCATCATATCATCGCTCTGAACGCCCCTGCCGTCGTCAGAAAAGCCGATCACATCCGACGCCATGCCGGGCAGATCCGCCATCTGTTCACCCCTCTGGCCCACCGTAATGGCGCCGTAGGGGTAGACATGGATGCAGGCATCCTTTTGAATCGCCTGAAGCTGCTGCCGCAGGTGTTCCATACTGTCCGGCACCGGATTCAGATTCGGCATGGTGCACACATGGGTGTAGCCACCTGCTGCCGCTGCCAGAGAACCGGTAGCCATGGTCTCTTTATAAGAAAATCCCGGCTCACGAAAATGCACATGCACATCGCAAAAACCGGGAAAAAGGGAATAGCGGTCCGTATCAATACAGGACAACACTTCATTCATTGAAGAGGAAACAACAGCCCCCATGGGAAAATGGATGGACTTGGGCTTGCTGGCGCTGCTCATAACAGAATCCCCTTTCTGAAAACCATATTTTTGATATTATATGATAGATTCCGCCGTTTGTCAAATGGTATTGCAAAGCAGCTTTGCCAAATTTTGCCTGACTGGGAGGTTAATTTTTGTAAATGATCGTTTACACGCGCAACTTGCGTTGCTGAATTCAAAATTCAAAATGCAAAATTCAAAATTAAGGTGTCGGCTACGCCGACTATTAAAATCATTTGCGTTAGCAAAGCCCTGTTGCGGTGCCCGGCAGCCGCTTCG
>JAZKYA010000088.1:0-3739 GCA_045611945.1 Faecousia sp.
GAGGCTCGCCACGGCCGTGGCCTGAAGGGTCTGCTGGAGCGCTACTTCAAGTAAGAATAAACCGACGCTTTTATGACCGCCGGTCCCCAAACCGGGGACCGGTGGATTTTTTGTCATGGAGGAATCTATTTATGAAAATCCGCATTGATAAGGATGTTGTTACTTTTACCCCTGAGCATGCGGCAGAAGCCGCTGAATTGGAAGCCCTGTGGGTCAAGATGGGAAATTGCACAGGTGAAAACAAGCGCCTGGATCCCATCGGCGTATATGTCCCTTCTGAGAATAAGACCGCCACTTTCCACATTGCCGGTCTGAGCAAAGAGGAAAAGGAGTCTGTACCCGAGATCCGCGCGCCCTATGACACCGATGTGTACTGTGTTACCTGCAATAAGACCGTACATGTAAAAAGCGGCGAGATCATTCCGTTCTGCTGTGGCAGACTGATGGAGATTCTGGACTGAGCCCATTGCTCCGCAGCTTTATCATAAAAAGAGGGAACGGCTTATAGCTGTTCCCTCTTTTTATGATAAAGCTGCGTAACCAATATTGACTTCTCCCTTTTCCATGATACACTAAAACTACAATGTGCAGCTATTTTGTGAAGAGAGGAAGCAGAATGAGTAAGTTTGTGATCCGCACTGTTCCTACGGGTGTGAAATTTGATTTGAGAGCTGCCAACGGGCAGACCATAGCCACCTCTGAGGTTTATGATAGCATAAACGCATGCCGCAAGGGCATTGAGAGCGTAAAAAAGAACGCTGCGACGGCAAAGCTTGAAATTCAGACCGAGGCCGGGTATCAAACCCTTACCAATCCTAAATTTGTCCTGTTCCAGGATAAAGGCGGCCAATTCCGCTTTCGACTGACAGCCCGCAACGGTCAGACCGTTGCCGTATCGGAAAACTACGCCACGAGAGCTGCCTGTGAAAACGGCATTGCAAGTGTACAGAAAAACGCCCCCGATGCTGAGATCGTCGAATAACAAAAAACCACGCCAGTACCTGGCGTGGTTTTTTATCAGTTATTGCGGAAGCGGGACAGGAAATCCTTAGTCTCCTGCTTCTGGGGATTACCGAACACCTCTTCGGGTGTTCCTTCCTCCCAGATATAGCCCTCGTTCATATACACCACATGGTTGCTCACATCCCGGGCAAAGGCCATCTCGTGGGTCACCACCAGCATGGTCATACCCTCCTGGGCAAGGCTCTGCATAACGGTCAGAACTTCACCGACCATTTCGGGATCCAGCGCGGAGGTAGGCTCGTCGAACAGCAGCACCTCAGGGTCCATAGCCAGCGCCCGGGCAATGGCCACCCGCTGCTTCTGACCGCCGGATATCTGCCGGGGCTTGGCATTGATGTAGGGCGCCATTCCCACCTTTTCCAGGTAGTACAGGGCATGCTGCCTGGCTTCCTCCCGGCTGCGGTTCAGAACCTTTACCTGGCCGACGATGCAGTTTTCAAGAACTGTCATATTGTTAAACAGGTTAAAAGACTGGAACACCATACCTACTCGGGAACGGTAGGACGGGGCATTGTAACCCCGGGCAGCCACATTCTCACCGTGGTAGAGGATCTCACCGGAGGTGGGAATTTCGAGTAGATTTATACAGCGAAGCAGTGTGGACTTGCCGGAACCGGACGCGCCGATGATAGAGGTGACATCGCCCTTCTTAACTGTAAAATCAATGTCCCGCAGGACTTCGTGCTTACCGAAGGACTTGGATAAATGGTTGATCTTTAAAATTGTTTCTTCCATATTACCGCTCCCCTCTGGAACTGCCGTTCCGGTTTTTCAGTGCCAATCTTTGCTTTTCCCGGTGTTCTTTACTCCGCTCGTCAAAGGGCGAACCCTTGTCCGGGTGGCTGTAAGTACCGGCAGTCATAGTCAGCGGATCTACCTGCACCAGCTCATAGCTGCTGGCACCATCCATCTTCTTCTCCCAAAGGCGCAGCAGGAAGGATGCGATCAGTGTCATAGACAGGTAACCAACCATTTCGATAGCCGCGGAGGGGAAATACTGATAAGTCGTACCGGCCACGCTCTTGTGGATAGCAAAGAACTCGGTAAAGCCGATGATACTCATAACAGAGGTATCTTTGATATTGATGATCAGGTTGTTGCCGATCTGGGGCAGGATGTTCCGCAGTGCCTGGGGCAGGATCACATTGGTCATAGTCTGCCAATGGGTCATGCCGATGGCCTTTGCGCCCTCGGTCTGGCCCGGATCGATGGAGATGATGCCGCCACGGACGGACTCAGCCATATACGCGCCGGTATTGACGGAAACTACCACAAAGGCGCACACCCACACATTGGAAAAACGCAGGGCATAATTGGTGAAGTAGGGCAGGCCGTAATAGATGACCACCGCCTGCAATATCATGGGCGTGCCGCGGAACACTTCCACATAGATCTGATTGAGGATACGAATGGCCCGCAGCAAGATCCGCTTGAAAATATTATCGTTTTTGGTATAGGGAATGGTATTGAGCACACCGCACAGCAGGCCGATCAGACAGCCAACTGCCGTACACAGCACCGCCAGAGAAATGGTGTTCCATACACCGCTCAGATAAAGGCCCGCATATTCATTCCACAAACGGACGATATCGTTGCCAAGCTTAACAAAAATGTTCATAAGAACTCCTTTTTATAAAAAGCCAATATGCGGAAGCGTTACCGCTTCCGCATAATTGCGTTTTTTACTCTTCGATGGGCTGAATAGCGACAGCCTCAGCCATCAGCGCATTGAAATCGTCTGCATTCATGGGAGACAGAACCTTATTCATAGCCTCCAGCAGAGTCTTGTTGCCCTCACGGACGGAGATACCGATATTGACCTCTTCCTCGGAAACATCGAAATCATCCTCAGAGCCGGAGAAATCCAGGATGGTCAGGTTGGGATAAGTGATCACAGCGCCCTGGGCTGTGGGCATATCGGTACATACAAAGTTGCAGGTGCCGGAGCTGACGGCCAGCAGCATTGCGCCTGCGTCGTCCGCTGCGCTCTGGATGTCTGCGCCCTTGATCTGGGGCAGGCAGGTGTCGTACCAGATAGTACCACGCTGGGAAGTGCAGGTGCCGGTGAGCTGGCTGATGCCGGTTGCGGATGCCAGGGGGGAATCCTTCTGCACCAGGCATACGATGGATGCGTAGATGTAAGGACCGGCAAAGTCTACAACTTCTTCACGCTCTGCGGTCATGGACTGGCCGGCGATGGCACAGTCGATCTCACCGGTCTGTACAGCGGGTACCAGGGAATCCCAGTCCAGCTTCTTGACTTCCAGCTTCCAGCCGTTGGCTTCGCAGATTTTCTTTGCCATCATCACATCGTAACCGTTGGCGTAAGCACCGGGAACATTGGCGATGGGAACAGCGCCGTTGGAATCATCGGTCTGGGTCCAGTTGTAGGGCGCGTAAGCGCATTCCATACCGACAGTCAGAACACCGTCTTCCACGCCGCTCTTACCGGCGCTGCCGCAGGCAGTCATACAAACGATCATTGCAACAGCCATCAAAACACACAGGATCTTCTTCATTTTTCATTACCTCTTTTTTCGTATTCCGGGTTCTTCCCACCCGGTGGGGAATAAAAATTGGACCGCTTTGCCAAGCGGTCCATGGAAATACGGAAAAACACTCCAAACAGGAGCTTTGCCGAATAGCCATTGATAGCGCTTCACAAAGTTATTGTGACAGTCCGTCAGATCTTCTCTGCCGGCCCAGCGATGAAAGA
>JAZKYA010000089.1:0-22812 GCA_045611945.1 Faecousia sp.
CAGCGAGGGCAATTCCTACGGTGGCAACACCTACGGCGGGAATTCCTACGGCGGCAACAGCTACGGCTCTGCCCCCCAGGCCCCCAGCTACGGCGGCTACTCCGCACCCAGCGCTCCCGCATCCGACTTCGCGATGCTGGATGACGATGACGCTCAGCTGCCCTTCTAACGAAACTTGACTTTTTCTACAATCTTACAAGGAGGAAAAAACCATGGCTATGGAACAGCGTATGCGTCCCCGTAAGCGTAAGAAGGTCTGTGCTTTCTGCGTGGATAAGGTGACCGCTATCGACTACAAGGATACCGCTAAGCTCCGCCGTTACCTGTCCGAGCGCGGCAAGATTCTGCCCCGCCGTACCACCGGTACCTGCGCCGCTCACCAGCGTGACCTGACCGGCGCTATCAAGCGTGCCCGCCAGATCGCTCTGCTGCCTTATGTCGCTGACTAATGTAAGCACCAACCCCCCGGAAGCAATCGCCTCCGGGGGGTTTTCGTGGCCAGTGGACACTGACAATTCGTGCACAGTGCGTTGCCTTTCGTTACTTCCCTAACCCGCTCGATCCGTTACTGCTGTAAATGATCGTTTATATCACTACAGTAAACCGCACCTGAGAACATCCCGGGTGCGGTTGCTTACTTATTCACTATAGCCGTTGGGATTGCTGCTCTGCCAGCGCCAGGAATCCCGGCACATATCCGCCAGGGTTTTCTCTGCCTTCCAGCCCAGCTTTTCCGCGCTCTTTGCCGGGTCTGCGTAGCAGGTAGCGATATCTCCGGGGCGTCGTTCTACGATCTGATAAGGCAGCACCACCTGATTAACCTCCCGGAAGGTGTTGACCATATCCAGCACACTGTAACCGGTGCCTGTTCCCAGGTTGAATACCTCGCAGCCCTTGTTCTGGGTCGTATACTTCACCGCGGCCACATGGCCTTTGGCCAGATCCATCACATGAATGTAGTCCCGAACGCCGGTGCCGTCATGGGTGTCGTAGTCATCGCCATAGATGCTGAGCTTCTCCCGGCGGCCCACTGCCACCTGGGTAATATAAGGCATCAGATTATTGGGAACACCCCGGGGATCTTCACCGATCCGTCCGCTGATATGGGCGCCGATGGGATTGAAATAACGCAGCAGGCAGATGCTCCACTGCTCATCGGCGTTGGCAATACCGGATAGGATCTGTTCCGTCATGTACTTTGTCCAGCCGTAGGGGTTTGTGCAGTTGCCGGTAACGCTGGTTTCCCGCAGGGGCATTTCGTTGGTCGCGGTATAGACCGTCGCGGAGGAGGAGAAGATAATATTCTTCATACCCACTTGCTTCATTACCTTGGTCAGCACCAGCGTGGAGTTCAGATTGTTATCGTAGTATTCCCAGGGCTTGGCAACACTTTCACCCACAGCCTTTAAGCCCGCAAAGTGGATAACACAACCGATCTGGTTTTCCGCGAAAATTTTTTGCAGAAGCGCTTCATCCCGTACATCACCCTCATAGAATTTCAGCGTCTTGCCGGTCAATTCCTGAACCCTCTCTAAGGATTTGGGATTGGAATTGCACAGGTTATCGATCACCACAACGCCGTAGCCGCCGCTGAGCAGCTCAACACAGGTATGAGAACCAATATATCCGGCGCCGCCGGTCACCAACACATTCATAAAGCACCCTCCGTTTCTATTGCTTTCGAGCTTTCATTATATGCTATCTGATTCTGAAATGCAACCGGTTTGTATCCGTTTATTTTCCATTACAGATTTCTGCTTGCTATTTTACATCGTTGGAGATATAATAAAGAATAGAGAAATTCCGCCCATCTGATTGGGATGGCCCTTTGGAGGCGCAAATGGAACATAAGAAACACATCCTGCTGCTGACCACGGGCGGCACCATCGCATCACTCCCGGGCGGAGAAGGTTTGGAGCCGCAGCGGTCTATCGTTATGGAACGGGAACTGAACCAGCTTCGGTCTTATTATGATATCACCGTAAAAGATGTGATGTGCCTGGATTCCTCCAATATCCGTCCGGAGGAATGGCAGCGTATCGCCACCTATATCTACCAGCTGCGGGGCGGCTATGACGGCATCGTAGTATCCCATGGTACGGACACCATGGCCTACACCGCCTCGGCCGTGACCTTCATGCTGCCGAACATTGATCTTCCGGTCGTATTCACCGGCTCACAGCTTCCCCTGGCTGACATTCTTTCCGATGGCCCGGATAATCTGCGCACCGCCTTTGCTATGGCCGCATCCGGACACCCCGGTATCTTTCTTGCCTTTGACCGTAAGGTCATGCGTGGCTGCCGGGCAGTGAAGGTAAGGGCATCCGGCTTTTCCGCCTTTGAGAGCGTGAATGCCAAATATGTAGGCACCGTCAGTAACCAGGGCCTTGTGATCAACTCCGGCGCACTGCCGGTTTGCAGCGGCCCAACGGGCCTGATGACCGCTGTCAGTACTGATGTTTTTCTGCTGAAGCTGACTCCGGGCATTTCCCCCGCCATCTTTGATGCCTTGGTATCCATGGGATACAAAGGTATTGTAATTGAGGCTTTCGGCCTGGGCGGTGTGAATGTGCTTCAGGAAGGTCTGGGAGGTATCCAAAATGCCATCGCCGCTGGGATCAGCGTGGTTGTCACCACCCAATGCCTGTACGACAGCTCTGACCTGGGCGTATACCAGGTAGGCAACAAACTGCTCCAATCAGGGGTGATCCAGGGCCGTGATATGACCACCGAGGCCGCAATGACCAAGCTGATGTGGGCCATCGGCCAAGGCATGACGCCATCTCAGGTTTCCCAATTCTTCTGTCAAAGCCTGGCAGGAGAGATCACCACTCTATCATAATCCCTGCATATATCCCTTTCTTTAACAGGAGGTAAATCATGGATCCTATTTATGTCACCGGTCACCGGAACCCGGACACCGACTCCATCGTTGCCGCTATGGCCTATGCCGCCCTTCGCAACGCTGTTGGCGACCGGCAGTACGAAGCTGCCTGCCTGGGCCATGTATCTGATGAAACCCAGATCGTCCTGAACCGCTTTGGCTTCCAAGCTCCGCAGCGGATCTACAATATGTACACCCAGGTCAAGGACCTGGACTTTGATACACCCCCGGTTCTGGGTACTGCTGTTACCATTGGCCGTGCCTGGAAGAATCTGAAAGAGCAGAAGAATATCTCTGCCATCCCGGTAGCCAATGAGGACGGCACCCTGTACGGTATGCTCTCCCGTGAGGATGTGGCAAACTTTAATATGGCACTGGTCTCCGAGGGTGTTTTGCATAATGTTCCCCTGTTCAATGTATTGTCCGTTCTGGAAGGTAAGGTTCTGAACGCCGCCGGTGAGAATATCGATACCATTTCCGGCGAGGTGACCATCGCCCTGCCTCAGGAGCGGGAAAACCTGTTGTTCAATTCCAAAAATTCCATTGTCCTGTGCGGCCATCAGCCGGACATGATCCGCCGGGCCTTAGAAATGAATGTCAACTGCCTGGTGCTGTGCCAGTCAGAGATCAACGAGGAACTGCGGGATATGCCTACCAGCACCTGCATTATCTCCACCCCCTATGACGCTTACCGGGCAGCCCGGCTGATTTTCCAATCCAATCCCATCGGCCGCATCTGCCGCACCAATGACCTGGTCTGTTTCCATTTGGAGGACCGGCTGGACGAAGTCAAGGAGCAGGTCCTGAAATACCGGGAACACTGCTACCCCATTCTGGACAGTGATGAAAAGGTCGTCGGTGTATTGACCCGGTACCATTTGCTGCGTCCCCGCCGCAAGCGGGTGGTTCTTGTAGACCACAATGAAGCCTCCCAATCCGTTCCCGGGCTGGAAGAAGCGGAGATCATTGAGATCATTGACCATCACCGTCTGGCAGACATTCAGACCGCCAACCCCATCTATGTGACTAATGAGCCGGTCGGCTCTACCAATACCATCATTGCCGGTATGTTCCAGGACCGGGGATTGATGCCTTCTGCCGCAATGGCCGGTATGATGGCCGCGGCGATCCTGTCTGACACCGTTATGTTCAAGTCCCCCACCTGTACCGCCCGGGATGTGCGTACCGCCGAACGGATGGCCCGGATCGCCAACATCTCTCTGGAAGAGCTGGGCAGGGAGATTTTCTCCACATCCGTTGGTAACCGCACCGCTGAGGATCTGCTGTTTACCGACTGCAAGGAATTCCACATCGCCGGTCACGATTTGGCTGTGGCCCAGATCACCTGTGTGGACAGCCCCAAGATGCTGGAGCGTAAGGATGAATTCCTGGAGCTGATGCGCAAAACCGCTAAGAAGAAGGACTACTCCATGATGATCCTGATGCTGACCGATGTGCTGCTGGAAGGCACCCAGATCATCTATCTGGGTGACGACGAGACCATTCAGCAGGCGTTTAATGTATCGCCGAAGGACAGTACCGCGTTCCTTCCCAAGGTCATGAGCCGTAAGAAGCAGGTCATTCCTATGCTGTCCGCCCTGTGGGGTTAAGCGGGCATAGCCCGCGGCATCTTCGTGGATGGTGCTGTACTTGTCGTTATTGCCCTAACCCGCTCGGTATCGTTTCTGCTATCATCATCGGCAGGATTCAAGCGCGGGGATAATCACATCTGCCCCCATGCAGAAAACAACCGTTTCTTTACTTGGAGGATAAAATGGGTTTTGAAAGCCTTTTAGGAAACGGGCGGCTGAAGGATAACCTTCGCAGCTCCATAAACCGGGGCCGGATCTCCCATTTCTATCTTATCTCCGGTCCTGCCGGGTCCGGCAAACGGACGCTGGCAAAACTGCTGGCCGCGGCGATCCTCTGCAAGGGCAGTGACCGGCCCTGTGGCTCCTGCCCTGCCTGCAAAAAGGTACTGGGCAATGGTCACCCGGATTTTATCACCATTGATGACCCCGAGAAAAAGACCGTTTCCGTGGATTTGATCCGGGATGCCAGAGCAGATATCTACATCCGCCCAAATGAGGCGGAGCACAAGATCTATCTATTTCCCCGGGCGCAGGATATGGGCATCCCCGGTCAGAACGCGCTGCTGAAGGTACTGGAAGAACCGCCTGCTTACGGTGTATTCATCCTTTTGACCGATAATCCCCAAAAACTGCTGCCCACTGTCCGCTCCCGCTGCACAGAGCTGTCTCTGACGGCCCTGCCCGAGGACATTGCTATGCGCCAGCTCCGCCGGGAATATCCCGACGCGGATGCATTTGCCATCACTGCAGCCATCAGCCGCAGCGGCGGCTTCTTAGGACAGGCCAAAGAAATTTTAGAAGAAGGCAGCTGCCTGTCTCCCCAGACTACTGAGTTCTTGTCGGCTTTTGTCCGCCGGGACTCTTACGCTCTGGCCCAGGTTTTGGTACCGATGGAAAAATGGAAACGGGACCAACTGATTCCCACACTGCAGCAGTGGGCTGCCTTCCTGGAGGGTGCGCTGGTATACCGCAGCGGTATTGCCACTGCCATCCCAATGGTCAAAGAGCTGAGCGCCAGCAGAAGCGCACCAGAGCTGAAACAGGCCATTGACCACTTGCAAAAAGCCATTGAATACGCACAGGGTAATGTATCCACAGGCGCCATCTGCGGCTGCCTGGTATGGGCCCTGAGATAATAAGGAGAACACCATGGAAGAAAACAACATCCTTCCCACGGCGGAAACAACCGCAGAGGTTGTGGATATCCAATTCCGCCCTGGGCAGAAGATCTACTTTTTTGATCCGGCGGGCATCACCTGCAAGGCCGGAGATCATGTGATCATCGACACCGCCAGAGGCCCGGAGTTTGGCTTCTGCGTAGGCGGCAACCACCGCATCAGCGCCAAAGATGTGGTAGC
Source organism: Faecousia sp. (assembly GCA_045611945.1). Lineage (GTDB taxonomy): Bacteria > Bacillota > Clostridia > Oscillospirales > Oscillospiraceae > Faecousia. The sequence goes on from JAZKYA010000089.1 coordinate 5,835, forward strand.
GCCCCTGCGGCCTGTGCTACGGACCGCCACCGCCCAGGATGAGCGGATCATGGAGGAAAACCGGATAAAAGAAAAACAGGCCTATGAAGCCTGTCAGAAGAAAATCGGGGAACACAATCTGGATATGCAGCTGGTTTCTGCGGAGTACGCCTTTGACGGCAGCAAGATTCTGTTCTTCTTCACTGCCGATGAACGGGTGGATTTCCGTGAACTGGTGAAAAACTTGGCAAGTATGTTCCACACCCGTATCGAGCTGCGGCAGATCGGTGTCCGGGATAAGGCAAAAATGGTTGGCGGCCTGGGTATCTGCGGCCGGCCCTTCTGCTGCTCCAGTTTCCTGGAGGACTTCCAGCCCGTATCGATCAAGATGGCAAAAACCCAGAATCTGAGCTTAAATCCCACCAAGATTTCCGGTACCTGCGGGCGGCTCATGTGCTGTCTGAAATACGAACAGGACGCATACGAAGATCTTATCCGTTCCAGCCCCAAACTGGAATCCTTTGTGGACACCCCCGACGGCCGTGGTACGGTTGTTGAATTGGATCTGCTGCGGCAGCGGGTCAAGGTGCGTATGGAGGAACGGCCCGAGGTGACCGGCGTGTTCTCCAACGACGAAATCGCCGTCCTCCGCAGCGGAAAAATGAAGAAGAACGATCCCCCTATTCCTGCCGACCTTGCCCCCATTTCCGGAAAGGGCAAGCGGGTACGGGAATTGGAAAAGCAGGAATCCGCATTCCTGGATCCCATCCGCTTCCGCTACAGTACAGAATCCATTGTGGACGAACCGAAACAGGTTGTACAGGAAGAGCCTATCGCGGAGGCAGAAACCCAGCAGAAAAACAAGCGCCGCAAAAATAAAAAACCGAAGCAGCAGGATACGCCCCAGCAATCCGCTGACCCCGGACAGGAGAAGAAGGCGGAGCCAAAAAAGAAGCCGGCCAACAAGGCAGAATCCACCGCGCCCCAGGCCGAAGGCGGCGAATCCAAAAAGCCCCGTCATCACCATTACCGCCGCCGCAGGCCGAAAAGCAGCAGCGGGGAAAAGACAAATAATTGATACTCTAAAAAGGGCGTGTTGCAAAATACGGAAAATCCATAATAGAATCCGTAGGGGCGACGATTCGTCGCCCGCGGGCGGCCAATGGCCGCCCCTACATCCGCAGGATGTAAACATTTCCATAGTTTTAGGGACTGTTGCTTTATTTTGCAACAGTCCCTTTTCTTAAACTAAATTATTCCTCTGTTTTTTCCGGAGTAATACGGCTTTCAATTCTCTGCAAGCCATAGACCATGCTTTCATAGGTTTCCGGAGTGACCCGGCCGATCCGGCCTGCTTCATAGGCAGCGATAGCTTCCCGCAGACGCACCACACGGGGCAGACCCGCATCATCCTGTATGGTATAAATGGGTGTATAGCTGAAATCCGTCACCTTTGTGATTCCTGTGGTATTGTCTTTGGTGATCTCCAATTCCAGGATCACAGAATACGCTGTACCGGAGCGGGTGCCATCTCCAAAAAAGTCACCGAGAGAGTAGGCCACAAATGTTCCGGCCTCCTTGTCAAACTCCATCTCCTGTACATAGTGCGGATGGGATCCGATAATCGCATCCACACCTTCCTTGAACATCAGATCCCGGATGGTCGATTGGGATTTGCTGTGAATATCGCTGTATTCACTTCCCCAATGGAGCAGCGCGATGGTAATATCCGGCGATTCGGACGCAACCTCCCGCAGGAGCTTGGTGACTGCTTTGGTATTGACGGATTTATAGGTGCTGGCATAGTCATTGTACAGAATATTCACCAGACCTTCACTTCCGGAAGGCATAGCCATACCGTCCATACCCTTTGTGAACGCAACCACCGCGATCTTTACACCCCGCACATAACGGATCACATAGGCACCCGGCGTTTCTCCCTCCGCTACAGCGCCCACACTGGCCATGCCCGCCATACGGACATTTCGCACAGTGGCATTCAATCCCGCTACGCCACGGTTAATGGCCTTGGAGTTGGCAAGCTGCAGCATATCCACACCGGCGCCCTTCAGGGCAGTCAGCAGTTGGGGCGGCGCGGAATCCTTTCCATAGGGTATCCCACAGGCGTTTCCCTCAAAGTTGATTGCCGTCAGGTCTGCTTCCGCCAGCAGCGGCAGCACATCCATAAAGGCATTGGTATAATCGTAGTCAGCGCCACCGGAGGCAACCACCGCGTCAGTCACATTCAGATCGCCCGCGGCAGCAAAACGAATGACCGTCTGGGCCTCCTGCGCCTGTATTTCAGAGGGCTGTGTAGCGTTGACAGGCAGAGTGGCCGACAGGGATGTGTCATCCCCGGCAGACGCAGGCTTTCGCAGGCTGACCACTAAAATCAGCACACCGCAAAGAACCAGCACCGCCATAGCAGTCAGCAGACGGGTCCTGGTTTTCTTTTCCTGCAGAAGGCGCTCCTGCTGCCTTCGCTCACGGTCTCGCCGCCGCTTGTTCATCTCATCCATTTCAAAAGACATACAGCGCCTCCTTTCCTGTTTTCTTACCAAATCATTCTACTACAAAAAGTGCCATTGTACAACCCCTAGAATTCTTAAAAAAGAATCGGGCGTGCTCCGCCCGATTCTTCTTGCATGTTGACTCTTGCGGCAGTCACATAGGGTTACCGCTCATTTGTATTGCCGGTAAAAATAATACATAACCATTGAAACCGCCAGGAAAAGCACACCGCAGATCAACAAAAAACCAAACCGCATTTTTTTGTCTGCCCGGCTGTCCCTGTAGTCATAAAATGTTTTGTATTTCTTCCTGCTGACCTGCCGGAACAGATCAAGGAAGGAGCTCATACCGTACACGATCATATCAAAGGTGCCTTCATTGCTGGACAAGACCAACAGCCCCGCGCAGACCAGCAATGTTCCCACGGCGAAAAACGCGTCGCAAAGAATATGAAATACGGCAACGGGCGCTGTCTGCGCCAGGATATCCTTGGACCACAAAATCAGGCCAACTGCGCACAGGCCCACCAAAACGGTGATCAGATACTTTTTAAGCGCTCTCATTTGGCAGTATTCCCGTACTCCTCACGGTAGCGGTTGAATTCTTCCGTATTGCAGTACACAAAGTGGCCGGGGTAGATTTCCCGCATGGAGGGGCCTTCCTTGGAGTAGTCATGGTCCAGAACAGGCTTGTACTCGATACGCTTTCTGTTCTTCTCGGTGACCGGATCGGGCAGAGGAATTGCAGACAGCAGAGAACGGGTATAGGGGTGGAAGGGATGGGCAAACAGCTCATCACTGGTAGCCAGCTCAACAATTTTACCGAAGTACATAACCGCAATGCGGTTGGAGAAATACTTCACAACCGCCAGGTCGTGGGCAATGAACATGATGGTCAGGCCCATCTTTTCGCTCAGTTCGTTGTGCAGGTTGATAACCTGGGCCTGGATGGAAACATCCAATGCGGAAATAGGCTCGTCAGCAATGATCAGCTCGGGGTTCATAATGACCGCACGGGCAATACCGATACGCTGACGCTGGCCGCCGGAGAACTCGTGGGGATACCGGGACGCATGCTCCTGGACCAGACCGACGGTCTCCAGAATCTTGTACACTTGAGAATCAATGTATTCCTTGTCTTTGACACCGCGGATGATTAAGCCCTCCGCAATGATATCCCGAACAGTCATACGGGGATCCAAAGAGGCAATGGGATCCTGGAAGATCATCTGGATCTCGTTGGTCAGCTGGTTTTCACCCTTGGTACGGGACCACTTATTATGATCCTCATTCGCCAGCCTGATCTGCTCACGGTTTTCCGCGACGATCTTGTCCAGCTCCTCTTTTGTGATCTTCTTTTCAGCAAAATCCTTTTTGGCCTGCTTGAGAGCATCCTTATAACTGCGGGTACCTGCGCAGATACGCTGACCCTTATAGTACACAGAACCGCCGGTAATATCATACAGACGAATAATGGAACGGCCGGTTGTGGTCTTGCCGCAGCCAGACTCACCAACAAGGCCAAATACCTCGCCCTTGTAGATATCAAAGCTCACATCGTCGACAGCCTTCAGCTCCCGCCTGCCCATTTTGAAATACTGTTGGAGATTTTTGACACTTAATAAGACTTCTTTTTCCATATTACTGTCTCTCCTTCTTCAAACGCTCAATACGGGCCTTGATCAGCTGGGGCATTTCCACCTTCGGGGCATTGGGATGGAGCAGCCAGGTTGCCGCATAGTGGGTAGGTGTTACCTCAAACAGCGGCGGCTCAAGCTCAAAATCGATCTCCAATGCATACTTGTTTCTTGCAGCGAAGGCATCGCCCTTGGGCGGATAGATCATGTTGGGAGGTGTTCCGGGGATGGACTCCAAACGCTCGGTAGTATGCAGGTCGGGCATACTGCTCAGCAGCGCCCAGGTGTAAGGATGGGCCGGCTCATAGAAGATCTCTTCCGCAGTGCCATGCTCCACAATTTTGCCTGCGTACATAACCGCGACTCTGTCTGCCATGTTGGCAACAACACCCATATTATGGGTGATGAAGATAACAGACAGGTTTCTTTCCTTCTTGATGGAATTGATCAGCTCCAGGATCTGAGCCTGGATGGTGACATCCAGTGCCGTGGTAGGCTCGTCGCAGATCAAAATGTCCGGATTGGCCGAGAGGGCAATGGCGATAACGATTCTCTGCCGCATACCACCGGAGAACTCGAAGGGGAACTGCTTGTAACGGGTGCTGGGCTCGGGAATACCAACCTCTTCCAACAGCTTGATGGCCTTTGCCTTTGCAATCCGCTTGTTCATCTTAACTACAAGCTTGGATGCCTGCTCCTTGAGGTAATCAATGATCTCCACCACACCTGCATTGGCATCAAACTGTGCATCGTTTGCAATGCTGGTATTGTAGTGATGATACAGATTCTCGATCACCTTGCAGATATTGGCAAGCTTCAGATCTAGATCGATCACTACCTGCGGCAGCAATACCCAATCAGGCTGCTGGCCCTTGGCAAGGATGGCATCATATTTTTTCTTGTTCTTCTGATAGATCTTTTCCTCAACGGGATTTCTCTTAATTGCGTCGAAGTAGTCCTTTATGGCGCTTTCCAGAGCGGTATGGAATACATACTCTATGCTTTCCTTCTTGATGCGCAGGCGGTCGACGCCCTTTGTCACTTTACCGGACAGGCTCTTGAGATAGCTGTGCGCCTTTGCCTGGTCAATGTTGCCGGCCTTAAAATATTCCAGTGCTTCCTTCAGAGCAGGCACACAGTCCTTTTTGGCATCCATAGCCTTCTTATGGGCATGGGCAACACCCTTCTGGGCAGTGGCGATAAAATCGAGCATAAAATGCTCATCCAGATACTGGCGGGTCATCTGATTCATCTGGGCTACAGGCATCTGGCTCAGGTCCTCGTTGGGCTTTACCATCTTATAGTAGCCCAGCGTGAAGAAGTTGGGCTTTTCCTGGGCCAGCGCAGTCCCTACCAATGCCTTACCTTCCTCCAGAACGGCCAGAACCGCTGCCCGGTCCTCGCCCTTGGCGGCGATGGCTGCAGACAGCTTTGCTGTATAGGCCTCAAACTTGGCATCCTTCTGGATCACATAAGGATTCACGGACTGGGCATACAGCTTTTTAAAATGCTTCAGCTGGGCCGCAACATCAAACTTCTTCTGCTTCTGGAGCATCAGAATGGCATCTTCCATTTCCACTTCCAGCTGCATGGCATTGGTGTAGGCTTCATTGAATTCCCGCTCGATCTTGGTCGCGGCAATGCAGAAGGTATCAAACTTTTTCAGTTTCTCCGCAACCTGCGCGGCAGCATCTGTGCCAGCCTCAGTATTTGCGGCATTGATATTTTCGCCTAAAAGCTTAAGCTTGGAATTGAATGCGCTTCTGGCATTCTTCTTACCGGTCTTTGCCTTCAGGATCATGGCCTCGGTCAGCTGCTGGCCGACGCGCATGATGGGGTTCAAACTGGACATAGGGTCCTGGAAGATCATTGCGACCTTGTCACCGCGGAGCTTGTGAAAATCTTCCTCAGAAATTTTCAGCAGATCTTGTCCATCATATAAGATCTCGCCGCCTTCGACGATAGAGTTACCGGCCAGGATACCCATAATAGCCTTACTGGTTACAGATTTTCCGGAACCGGATTCACCGACGATTGCCAAAGTCTCACCTTTGTAAAGATCAAAGGAGATATTACGGACAGCCTTCAAAATTCCACCCTGCGTCCGGAATGATATTTGCAGATTTTTTACTTCTAATTTCTTATCCATAAATATGACCATTCCTTTCCGCTGCACAGGGGCAAACGATTTGCCCCAGGCAGTCATCATTTTAGGAAAATATTCTTATTCCTCATTTCCTCTCAGCGAGGGGTTGAACGCATCACGCAGGCCGTTGCCGAACAGGTTGAAGCTCAGCATCAGCAGGCTGATGAAGATTGCGGGGAACAGAATGATGTGGGGGTAGGTGAACAGGAAAGTCTGTCCCTTTGCCAGCAGTGTACCAACACTGGTCATATCGCCGGTATTCAGGTCGATAATGCCCAGATAGGTCAGGCTGGTCTCAGAGAAGATAACGCTGGGAATCACGAGCGCGAAGCTGGTGATCAAAGTACCGATGGCATTGGGGAAGATGTGCTTGAACATGATCCGGCGGTCTCTGGCACCCAGAGTCCTTGCCACCAGAACATATTCCTGATTCTTAAAACGGTAGAACTGCATTCTGGTTCTGCCTGCCATGCCTGTCCAACCGGTTAAGAAGAAAGAAATAAACAGGATCATCATATGGGAAACATGGAGGTGATACTTCAGAAGCGTAATCACGATCATAAAGGGAATGGATGCCAGCAGGTCAACAATTCGCTCCATGACCAGGTCGATCTTACCGCCGTAGTAACCTTCAATCGCACCGTAGATGGCGCCAACCGTCATATTGACGGATGCCACGATGATCGCCAGAATAAAGGAGAATCGGGCACCGCTGGACAGACAGGTCAGAATGTCCTGGCCGGCATCGGTAGTACCCAGCAGGAAGGCAGGCTCTGTAATGCCGTCGCCGGCAATATAGTGGGTATATGTGTAGTACTCACGGTAATCTACACGGACCTCCCACAGGTCACCGTCCATCTTACGGGCATAGTTGTAAAGCTTTTCTTCGCCTTCGAAGTACATCTTACTGGTATACATATCAGTGCCGTCGTTGGCCTGGTAGATGGGAATGAAGTTGCCTTCCTTATCGTAGACGATAGCGGTCTTACGGCCGGCACCCAGCTTGGTCTTATACCAGATGTTGGCATTGTTCTGGTCCTGCTCTGCCTCGGGACGAAGCTTAAAATCTGTAATGGGGAAAATGACCTGGATCTGCTTTTCATCCTGATATTGCTGCAGAGCCTGATACTGGGCGGTGGACAATGTGACATACTGGACACCGACGGCATTATAGGTATCCAGGCGGAACCGGTACAGGTCCCTTGCCTTGCCCATATATTCCTCGGTGACGATCTCCGGCTCACTCATAATGACCTTACGGCCGGTCTCCTCTTCGATACCTCTGTAGATATCAAAGGTCAGCTTATTGACTTCCTTTTCCGCGCCGCCGTCCCAGAAGGGGATGCCCAGATCGTAGAACAACTGGTTCTTCGGAAGAATAAACTTGTAGTATGCATCGTGGTAGGAAACAGTGTAGGGAGACAGAATGGGTGTCAGAATAGCGAACAGCACCATGATGATAATGATGATGAATGCCAGAATGGAACCCTTGTTTTTGGCAAAACGGTTCAGCGCGTCACGGAAGTAGGTGACAGGCTTTGTTTCCAGCTTATTGTCATGGAGATTGCCGTCAGTTACATGGAAGGTAAACTTCTCGCTTGAGATCTTGTAATCCTGTGCCTTCATTTACTTCGCCCCCATTCTGATTCTCGGGTCGATGACACCGTAGGAAAGGTCGATCACCAAACCGGCGGCCAGGCCTACCAACAGGTAGAAGCCGGACAGCATCATAAAGAAGTCGTAATCCTTAAAGGTGATGGCAGACAGGTACAGGCCGCCGACACCGGGGATGGAGAAGATCTTCTCAATGACAAGAGAGCCGGACAGCACACTGACAAATTCACCGATGATGGAGGGGAAAATCGGCACCATGGCATTGCGCAGCGCATGGCGGGTGGTAGCCTGGGCCTTAGTCAGGCCCTTGGTTCTGGCAAGCAGCATAAATTCGCTTGTCAAAACCTCTGTCAGCTCCGCGCGGGTAAAACGGGCATAACCGGCAATGGAGCCAAAGCTCATGGCAAAGACCGCCGGAAGCATGGAAACAAACATTTCCTTGTTGAAGAACAGGGGCCAGTTGGCGGTACCGGGAATATAGACATAATTATTCTCCGGGTAGGCCTTGATTATTTCCGCAAAGGATGCCATCTTCAATGGCAAAAGGTCCAGCTTAAAACAGAGCGTGAACAGCAGCAGCGAGCCGTAAACAAAGGACGGCACGGAAATAACCACCATAACGCCGGTACTGATCAGGTGGTCCTGCCACTTGTTCTTTTTCAAGGCAGCAAAAATACCCAATGCGATACCGATGGGAACCGCAATCAAGGAAGAATAAACATTGATCAGGATCGTGGGGGGCAGCTTTTCAACAAACACATCCCAGACAGCGCGGCCGCGGTATTCGGGAATATTAAAACCGATGCCGAAGTCACCGTCCTTAAAGATCCGGCGCATATACTGGACAAACTGCTCCGGAATGGGATCGTAGTAACCTCTGGCCGCAAACTGCGCCCGGATCTTGTCTGTATCCTGGCCAAAACCTGCGCTATCATCAAAAGGAAGAAGCTTGATCAATACAAAGCATGTTACAAAAATAATCAGAAAAGTCATGATCATCAGACCAATTCTTTTGCAGATATATTTAAACATATACATACTTATAATCTCCTTTCTATATTTGTTACTGTCTTTAAAGCTTCTGTGGTCAATCATTGTATAAAACAGTCGCGACTTTGCGCCGCGGAAATCCCGCAATGGCTCTATGATCGTGGAATTTCCGCAGCGTAAAGCATGGGAACCGGTCCCATTCAGCCTTCAAAACAGTTTTCACAAGAATGCGACAATGAGGGATCGTTAAAAACGATCCCTCAAAGCCGTTAAAAGTCAGGACGCTTAATTATTTGTAGTTCAGTTCACCGTTGTTGGCAGCAACTTCAGCAGCCCAGGCAGCGTCATCGAAGTTGTAGGTCATGTACTTCATTCCGCCGTAGCCCATGAAGGTGTTGTACTCATAGGTGATGTAGTCGACCTTGTAGCCCAGCATGGAAGCGGAGAAGGAGTTGGCCAGAGGCACAGTGTAGTAAACCTTCAGAACTTCCTTTTCCAGAGCGGCGATCAGCTGCAGTCTCTGGGACTCTTCCAGAGCAGAGGAGCTCCAGTTGTACTTAGCGCCGGAAGCACCGTTCAGGCAGTTGTACCAATCCAGCAGACCCATGGTCTCGGTAACATCGGCACCGTTCTCGCCCACGCCCTTCATGGTGAAGGTCATCTGGGTGTTAGCGGTATCCCAAGCAGCGGAGTACATGTAGCTGGGGGACAGGTAAGCCAGCAGGAAGTAGCCGGGATCCCAGGCAGCGCCGGTCCAGCCGCCCATGCAGACATCGTACTTACCGGCACGGAAGTCGTTTGCCCATGCATCGGAGAAGTCCTGGATCTCCAGTTCAATGCGGCCTTCCAGAGGAGTGGTCTCAGCCAGCTTCTTCCAGGCGTCAGCAATGAAGTTGTACTGGCGGGTAACAGACTCGGTGATGGAACCGGTACCGAAGGTCAGCTTGACAACATCGGTTTCCTTGATATCGCCGGCAGCCAGAGCCTCATTGTAGGCCTTGGTCAGCAGCTCACGGGCCAGCTCCAGGTTGTAGCCGGTGATTGCATCAACGGCATCATCCAGGTTGGCGTACTTGGTAGCGTCAACACCGTAGATGTCGCACAGAACCTGCTTAGCCTCGTCGGTGTTACGGAACACGCCGCCGTTGGCTACATCATAGTAGTGCATGGTGTTGTACAGGCCGAAGCCGGGCTTGGAGGAGGTGGTGCACTGAGTGGTGAAGTCAGCACGGTTGATGGACAGGGACAGAGCCTTTCTGAAGTCAGTATAACCCAGAATGCTCTTGTTGATGCCATCGGACTCGCGGGCCTTCAGCTGCTCAGTATTGGACTGCAGCTGCAGGGAAGAAACGAAATCGCTGGGGGTGAAGTAGGCACGCTCGGAGCCCTTGTAGTCGTCAGCCACGGAAACATCGATGGAGATACCGTCGACCTCGCCGGCCAGGAACATCAGCCAAGCAGAGTTCCAGTCCTTAACGATGTTGCAGACAATGCGGTCGGTCTGGTACAGGCCTTCGTTCTCTTCCATGCCATAGCCATACCAGTTGTCGTTCTTGACCAGAACATGCTGGGTGCCGGACTGGAAGGACTCCAGCTTGTAAGCGCCCCAGGACATGGTGGTCTCAACACTGGAGTTGTAGTTGGAGGTCCACAGCTCAACACCCTCGGTGGGAGCGATCTTGCAGGCCTCGTAGGTTTCCTTGTGAACCAGGGGCAGGGAAGAGAAGTTGTAAGCAGCCTTGTAAGACAGACTGCCGTCTTCCTTCAGCAGGTCCAGGGGCTTCTCCAGGCAGACAATCAGTTCGTACTCATTGTCGCCAACGAAGATACCAACCTCGGAGAAATCCATCTCGGGGTAGGTGTAGTCGTAGACCATGTAGTAAGGAACATTCTCGGGACCTTCGTGACCCCAGTCATCGGTGTCGATCAGCTTGGTAACCAGAGCGATGGTGTCATCGTTCACGGGGACATAACCGTTCTCATCAGCCAGAGCCTGCAGAGCTGCGAATGCGTCTGCATCCATGTAGGCGGAGTACTGGGTAACGGTCTTGCCGCCGCACCAATCCAGGGGAGTGGTCAGCGCAAAGTAGATCGCCTTGCCATCGGGCTGGGTGTAAACACCGTCTGCGCCCTTAGTCAGGTCAGCAACAGCGTACATACCGGTAGCGGAGTTGTCTTCCATGGTGGTCTGGCCCTGCTTAACATACTGCATAGCATTTACGATAATGGTGGAACCAACATAGAAGGAGTCAGCACGGTAGTTCTGGAACAGGGGGTTCAGCTGCTCGGACATGGTGTAAACAAAGTCCTCAGCCTTGATGGGGTCACCGTTCTCCCACTTCAGATCATCACGCAGGGTGATCTTGTAGGCCTGATGCTTGCCATCTGCGGGCAGACCCCAAGCCTCAGCGTACTGAGCGGTAACATCTTCCAGCTTGGTAGCGGCGCTGTAAACAACCTCGAACTCGCCGGGAACGATCTCGCCGTTCTCGTCGTACTTGAAGTCGTAGGTGAAGAAGGAGCTGCCGATGTAACTCATGATCTCAGTATCATTGTTATCCTGATAGGTCAGCTCGTTCCAGTTGGAGGGAGACAGGGTCAGATAGGTGTTGTAAGTATAAACCTTATCGTCCTCCACAGGAGTGGTGTCGGTGGGCTTGGTTTCGTTGTTGGGGTCGGTAGTTCCATTGGGCTGAGTCTTGTTACAACCAGCAAACACAGAAAGAACCATAACAACAGCCAACAGCAAAGCAAGCAGCTTTTTTGCGTTCATTTTCTTTTCCTCCTATTTCAATAGTTGAAATATATTTACCCACGAATCCTACAATACACCATGTTAGATACATGAATAAATTTGCATATATTATATTGCTATCTCTCCGGAATGTCAAACAAAATTTGTTTTTTTATCTATAAAAAACAGAATTCAGTGCCGCTTGTTCTAACTTTTTGTGCATCTGCACCTGTGTCTATCTACAGCGCACAAAAGTATATCATCCATCGACGAATCTTATGCTTTTTACCGAAAATTATACACCTGCTATGCATTCCGTTTTCCCCTCCCCTGTCAATTCTTCACAATAAATGACAGGGAGATTTGTTAGTCTCCCCTGTCATTCCGAGCATAGGTGGGGAATCCGTATCCTTAGGGAGCGGATTCTTCGGCTCGCTGCGCCCGCCCAGAATGACATGCGTTTTAGGTTCCTGCTCAGGTAAACGGTCACTTCGCGCAGGATTACGGGAGAAATCGCAAGCAACTTGCTTTTTTATAATGTGTATGATAAGATAAATTATCTGCAATTTGACGAAGGGAGGAGACATCCATGCGAAAGGCAGCAGCCGCTTTACTGGTACTGGTCTTTGTGATCAGTCTGTCCGCAGCCGCATACGCCGCCACCGGCATCACCGGCGGCACCGTTACCGCCACAGTCTCCTCTGACAGCAGCTGCCTGGTCACTATGGATCTGCAGATCCATCTGGAATCCGGCGAACAAAACCTGCTGTTTCCACTACCTGCCAACGCCAAGAGCATTACCGTCAACGGCAAGCCCGCCCGGACGGCCCAAAGCGGCGATATCCGCAATGTAAAGCTCTCCTCTGTTTTAGGAAATGTCACCGGTGATTTTACCATCCGGCTGCAATATACCCTGACCGGGGTTGTCGATTACAATGAGGCCGGCAAGCTGATACTGACCCTGCCGCTGCTTTCCGGCTTTCAGTATCCCATTAGTGGGCTCAGTTTTTCTGTAACGCTGCCCGGCGAGCTGACCGGCAAACCGGTATTCACCAGCGGTTATTACGGCCCGACCATCGAATCTAGCCTGGATTACCAGACCTCCGGCACCGGTATTTCCGGAACGGTCGTCCAGGAATTGAAGGACCGGGAAACTCTTACCATGACAATGGAAGTCACTGAGGAAATGTTCCCCCAGAATCCTGTCAAGCAGTGGAGCATGGGCGTGGAGGAGATTCTGATGATCGTCCTTGCGGTACTGGCTGCTTTGTACTGGGCTGTTTTTCTGCGCAGCGCGCCCTTTATTGCCCGGCGCAGCACCGTCCCACCGGAGGGATTCACCGCAGGTGAGTTTTCCGGCTTACTGACCGGATACGGCAACGATCTGACTATGATGGTCTTTTCCTGGGCCCAGCTTGGTTATATTTTGATCCATGTGGGTGACAGCGGCCGCGTGACCCTCCACAAACGGATGGAGATGGGCAACGAAAGGGACCCGGAGGAAGTCCGTATTTTCCGCAATCTCTTTGGAAAGCGCCGTTACATTGACGGCACCGGCTACCACTATGCCAGCCTTTGCCGCAGAGTCGCCGCCGGTTCCGCCAATGGCCGGGATCTGTATAAGCGTTCCTCCGGTAACCCAAAAGGCTTTCGTGTTCTTTGCGCCGGGATCGGCTTGCTCAGTGGCATCTCCCTGGGCCGCGCCATTGTGGGTAACGCCCTTTTGGGCATTCTTCTGATCGCGGTTCTGGCTGTTCTGGGCGCTGCCGGCGCATGGCTGATGCAGGATTGGGTCAGAGGACTGCACCTGCACGACAAAACAGCTCTCACAGCGGGCCTCGGTCTGGCGGTTTTCTGGAGTCTGCTTGGTGCAATGGCAGGTATCTGGAATGTTTGCGTATGCGTTTCCGCCGCTCAGCTTTTGTGCGGTCTGGCCTGCGCCTACGGCGGACGCAGAACACCCCTGGGCCGTCAGACGGTTTCCCAGTTTCTTGGACTGCGAAAATATCTGAAACGGTTCTCTCCCCAGGATGCCCAGCGCATCAGCCGCTCCGATCCCGATTATTTCTTTGCGATGGCGCCATACGCATTGGCCACAGGCGTGCAAAAATCTTTCGCCGCCAGCTTCAAGGGTAAGCGGCTCTCCGGGTGCAATTATCTGACCACCGGCATGGACGGACATCTGACCGCCGGTGAGTGGTGTCAGGTGATGGAACGGGCGGTCCACTCCCTGGACCACCGGCAAAAGCGGCTGTTTTTGGAACGGTTCATGGTAAAATAATGGCGCGCACCCGGTCGGGTGCGCGCCTTGCTTTGCTATTGCTTTTCCTGTTCCTGTTTGCGGATCACCTTAACCAGTTCTTCCACAAAGCCCCAAACCGGCGGCTCCAGCCACTTGTCATAGAGGATACACATATACAGCGCCTGGTGCCAGTTCCTTACCGGCACGAAGTAAACGCCCTCCTTCTTCCCTACACAGTCCTCAGAAACCAGGCAGATTCCCACACCGGCAGCCACCAGATCCAGAGCTGCCTGGGCCGTGTTGACGGTGCAGATAATATGCTCCTCCGCCGGTTCCCCGCTGGCCCACTGGCCAAAGCTGTTCTCTACATTATAATTAAATACGATCTGGGGTTCCTGGGCGATCTCCTGGGGTACAACAAAAGGCATCTTCGCAAGGGCATGTCCCGCTGGCAGCGCGGCATAGAAGCTTCTGTGGCCCAATTTCCGGAAATGCAGACTGCGGTCACGGTCTGTGGTATCTACGATAGCCATATCCAGCTTCTCCTGCCTAACAAGATCCATCAGTTCCTCGGCGGAGCTTTCTGTGATATAAAAGCGGATCCGGTCATTCTGCCGGATATGCGCCATAACCAGCCCTGCCACCGTACCGCTCAGCATACCCGAAACCACACCCATGCGGATGACCACCGGAGCGCTGGTCATGCTGTCACGCAGTAGCATAGATGCGGAATTCAGCTCCCGCAGAGCCGCCTCCACCTTTTCCTGGTAGAATCGGCCTTCCTCCGTTAAACGGATATTCCGGCCCACCTTTTCAAAGAGCCTGACACCGCCCAGTTCCGTTTCCAGATTGTGAATGGCGCTGCTTAGGCTGGGTTGGGATATACCCAGTCTTGCCGCCGCCAGGGTATAATGCTCCACCTGGGCCAATACAGAGAAATACCGCAGATAATTGTAGTTCATACACAAGCCCCTTTTATCTATAGATATAAACTATAAATAAAATATCATAACTATATTGGTTTTTGCAAGCAAAATATGTATAATCCCTACTGTGTTCCAGATTTGGTGGATTTTTCCCGGTTTTTGCCGGAAGAAGTCCCCTCCCCTTTACAATTTTTTGAAACAGCCGTTGCGTTTACCGGCAGGTTGTGATACAATGACAAGTGGAGAATTGGCAGTGCCATCCTCTTAACTTTTTCTTTCAGAAAACGCAGTCTGCGTTTGAGGTTACTTATGGAATTTACTTACAAAGGCCTTTCCGGCCAGCTCAGCCGCCACACCGTCACCGGTGAAGAGGTAGACCGTAATCTGCAGCGTCTTTTGCAGCAAAACCCCCGGATCGCTGTGATCACTGACCGTCCCACCCAGAGTGGTGATGAGGTGGTTCTGGATTACGCAGGCTTCTGCGACGGCGAGCAGTTTGCCGGCGGCACCGCTCAGAACCAGACCCTTGTACTGGGCAGCGGTATGTTTATCCCCGGCTTTGAGGAGCAGCTTCTGGATAAGGTTGTGGAAGAACCTGTTACGGTCACCGTTACCTTCCCCGAAACCTATCACGCCGAAAACCTGGCCGGCAAGGAAGCCAGGTTTGAATGTGTGATCCACCAGATCCGTGTCAAGACCGCTTACGAACTGGATGACACCTTCGCCAAGGAAGTTGGCCAGTGCGATACTTTGGACGAAATGCGGGAAAAGCTCCGCCAGAGCCTCCAGTCCTACGCCGATGAGCGTGGCGAGATGGACCTGCAGGACCAGCTCCTTCGTAAGGCTGCCGCTACTTTGGATTTTTCCATTTCCGGTGAGGAACTGGAATCCGCCGTAACGGAACAGATCAAGGTCATGGAAGCCCAGCTTGCCCGTCAGGGTTTGAATCTGGAAATGTACTGCCAGTTTATGAATACAACTGTGGAGGATCTGCGCAAGGATGCCCACCCGGCCGCGGAAGCCGCCCTGCGCAACCAGGCCGCCATCAAAAAGATCGTGGAGCTGGAAAAGATCGTACCCACACAGGAAGAGCTTTCCCAAGCTCTGGCTGTCATCGGCCGTCAGAACAATCTGACCATGGAGCAGTTGAAGGAATACTACACGCCTGAGTTTGAAGAGGCAGTTATGAACAGTGTACTCACCGGCAAGGTCATGCGTCTGATCCGTGACGCGGCTGACATTGCGGAGGTATAAATAAATAAAAATTGTGCCGACCGGCACCTTAAAAACAAGGAGGAATACATACTATGGCAATCGTTTTTGACGAAAATGGCAAGTACGTAGACGAGAAGGGTTTCGTAAAGCTGGACCCCACGCAGTTCGCTGACTGGCAGATCGCTGAGGAAGCAGAGAAGACTCTGCCCCCCGTTGATTTCTTCCGCCAGAAGCTGGGCCTGCTGGAAGAGGAAATCATCCCCTACGGCAAGACTCCCAAGATCGACTTCATCAAGGTTATGAACCGTCTGAAGGATAAGCCCGACGGCAAGTTCATCGAGGTTACCGCTGTTACCCCCACCCCCTTCGGCGAAGGTAAGTCCACTGTTTCTCTGGGTCTGATCGAAGGCCTGGGCTACATCGGCAAGAACGCAGGCGGCGCTCTGCGTCAGCCCTCCGGCGGCCCCACCATGAATGTTAAGGGTACCGCAGCAGGCGGGGGCAATGCTCTGCTGGTGCCTATGACCGAGTTCTCCCTGGGCCTGACCGGTGACATCAACGACATCATGAACGCCCACAACCTGGCCATGGTTGCCCTGACTGCCCGTATGCAGCACGAGCGCAACAACAACGACGAGTGGCTGGCTAAGAAGGGCCTGAAGCGTCTGGACATCGACCCCAAGCGCGTGGAGATGGGCTGGATCATCGACTTCTGCGCACAGTCCCTGCGTAATATCATCATCGGTATCGGCGGCCGTCTGGACGGCTTCATGATGGAGTCCAAGTTCGGCATCGCCGTTGGCTCCGAGCTGATGGCTATCCTGGCTGTTGCTAAGGACCTGAAGGACCTGCGCGAGCGTATCGGCAAGATCGTTGTGGCCTACAGCCGTACCGGCGAGCCTGTTACCTGTGAGGATCTGGATGTTGCCGGCGCTATGGCTGCTTGGATGCGTAACGCTATCAACCCCACTAAGTGCTACTCCGT
>JAZKYA010000090.1:0-2094 GCA_045611945.1 Faecousia sp.
CAACAGCAACTATTGCTTTCCAATTCGTTTTCTTTCCGGTCTGATCCATAACGATAGCTCCTTAAAAAAGCAGCAACGGCAATCCGGCGCTCTAAAAGTGCCAGATCGCCGTTCATGGGTTCTCTTGCCAATATTTTACTCGATGATGAGGTCAGAATCAATATAAATTCTATGAATATATTTCAGTTGACATTCTCGATAATCGAGAATATAATAAAGACGCAAATACTCGATATTCGAGAATAGGGGGGTAACTGTGCCAAGAGCGAAATTTCAAACACTGACAGAGCAGATGTTTTATGTGCTGCTGTGTCTCAAGGGAGAGTGTTATGGGCTGGACATTCTGGACAGAGTGCCTGCCATGACCGGTAACCGTGTCAGCGTTGGCTCCGGCA
Organism: Faecousia sp.; assembly: GCA_045611945.1. GTDB lineage: Bacteria > Bacillota > Clostridia > Oscillospirales > Oscillospiraceae > Faecousia. The sequence continues at coordinate 396 of JAZKYA010000090.1, forward strand.
CACTGTACAATCTTCTGGAGCAATTCCTGGCTGAAGGAATGATTATCGAAACCAAGGTTGAAGGACGCCGTCGCAGCTATATCCTTACTGCCAAAGGAAATGAAATGCTGGACAAGGAATACCAGCGGATCCAGGCGCAGGCTTTGGACTACCGCCGCATCTTCGGGAAGGAGGACGCGTAATGAGTAACAAGAAACGCCGGATGGAGTACATCTCCTTCTATAACCATACCGGCCTTGAAGAGCACTTCCATAAGATGGCTAAGAAAGGCTGGTTGATCGAAAGCATTTCTAATTTCTATTGGACCTACCGGAAGATTGAACCAAAGGACCTTCACTTCTGTGTGACTTATTATCCCAGAGCGTCCGACTTTGATCCCGGCCCATCTGAGGAGCAGCAGACATTTCACGATTTCTGTGCCCATACTGGTTGGCAGCTCACTTGTACCTGGCATCAGATGCAGGTGTTCTACAACGAAAAAGAGAATCCTGTTCCTCTGGAAACCGATCCGGTGATGGAGGTAGAAACACTGCACAAGGCCTGCAAGAAAAATTTCCTGCCCAGTTACTTTCTTCTGTTGGCACTTGGCCTGCTCATGGGAGCCTACTTCGTGGCCAGAATCTTTGCAGATCCCATTGGTTTGTTGTCTGACCCCAGTCACTTGATGACAGGAACCGCTTATGTCTGCATGGCCATTATCAGTATCACAGAACTGCTGTCTTACTTCCTGTGGTATTGGAAAGCGAAACGGGAGGCGCAGAACGGTGTCTTTGTGGATACCCCCAGCACAGCGGCATTCCAGAAAGTCATCGTTGTGATTGTGGCTGCAGCCTTTTTGGGCTGGATTGCAAACATTCTGCTCTCCGGCAACACCCTTTTGAAGTGGATCGTGCTCTTAATGCTGGGGTATATGGTTGCGGTGTTCGCTATTGTAAACGGCATTAAGCAGGGCCTCAAAAAGTTGAAAGCATCCAGAGGTCTGAACCGCACCTTGACCTTTGCCGCATGTTTTATTCTGCCTTTCATTATGACCGCGTTAATTGTGAATATCACTCTGAGTGCCACCCGGTCCGGTGTCCTGGATACGGAATTCAAAGAGGATGTTGCGCCGTTGAAGCTTTCTGATCTCATGGACGCAAACAATGAAGATGGCTTGACCGAGAACCGATTCCACGAAACGGTGCTGCTTGGCTATCGGGTCGTACATCAGCGGGATTCCAAGTTCAGCCTTGAGGGTACTTCCTCTGCTCCTGATCTGAAATATACCATCGTGACGGTAAAGATGCCATTCCTCTGCGATTGGTGTAAGGAACAGATGTATTATGAGCAAGATGAAACCTACAGTGACTGGCCCGTTGGTAACCGGATGATTTACAAAGAGCAGGATGCTTCACTCTGGGGAGCGAATGAGGTATATCGCTTGTACAGCGAGGAAGGCTGGTGGACATATACCTACCTCCTCTGCTATGATAGTAAAATCATTGAGATCCGTTTTGATTGGGAACCCACCGCAGAACAAATCTCTATTATTCAGCAAAAACTGAATCGGTAAAAGTATCGCCCTGGAGCACAGCTTCAGGGCAATACTTTTGCTTTGAGATATCCGAAGAATTGACTTATGTGACTGGTGGTCTTAAAACAAAATATCCGATCCATAACAGCCGAAGAAATGTTGCCCCTAATGTTAGCAAAATTACTG
>JAZKYA010000091.1:0-11108 GCA_045611945.1 Faecousia sp.
GATCTTGGTGATCTTCAGCTTGATGTCCCGGGCTTCCAGGGAAGTTGCGTTCCACTTGGAAGTATCCAACTGCTGAATCAGGGACTTGGGAACACGGAACATGTTCTCGGTCTCGTTGGAGATAACGGGGAAGCCCAGGCAAATAGCACCGGCACCGTAGGAAACGATCTCGTCAGACAGGGGCTTGTAAGCATTGACGAAAGCATTAACGCGGTCCATGGTGTACTTATACAGAGCCTTGGTGTCGCCGGGCTGGATAGCACCGAAGATCAGCGCGGCACGCAGGGCGACAGAAACAACATGGATAACGGACTGCATCTCGTAGCCCAGAGGCACAACACGCACACCTTCGCCCAGCTTCATGCCGGCATCCGCGCAGTGCTTGATGGAATCGCCGGTCAGAGTGACCAGGATGCCCTGTGCCTGGTATTCCTTAGCCAGAGCCACAGTTTCCGCGGGATCCTCAGCACCGCCAATGATAACGGCAACACCGGGGATGTCATTGATAACCAGGGGCAGACCCAGGTTACGAACAAATGCGTCGGTCAGGAAGCCCATTTCGGGTTCTGCATAGGGCTCCGCGCCGTGGATGTACTTCAGAGCTTCCAGGAACTCTGCGCACAGAGCGGAAGCGATACCGCTGTCAAAAGCGTCCTGCAGGCGCTTGTTACGGGTCATCATGGGCTTGATGTCAGTATCCATAGCGGCCTTCATTTCGCCCAGGTTGTTGATCTTCTTGCCGGTAATGCTGTAGTAGCAGGGCAGGTTATAAGCGGTTGCGGGGAAAGCTACAGGCTCAGCTTCGCCGTACTGGGCGATGGCCGCGTCGATAGCCGCTACGGTACGCGCATAGTTATAGTCGTTACCGCCGAAAACTCTATCAAAAAGTGTCAACGTTTTTTCCTCCCATTCAATATAATAGGTTATTCACGATCCAAAATCGCTTTGATCTTCCGAATTTCTTCGATTGCCGCGGGGCTGAAATCGTAGGGGGATTTTCCCTGACGGTCCGCGTCGATGATGTCGGTGTTGTAGTGGATGAAGCCCAGCAGGTCCTCCGCAGGGATGGCGTTGCGGATAAACTCCTCATCGCCTTCGTCGCGGATCTTGTTGGCTACCACCCGAACCTGCTTGACACCCAGATCCTTGGCCAGCCGCTTGACATTGCGGTAGGTCTGGACCGACCGGGCGCCGGGTTCGATCACAACAATGAACTGGTCCATGTTCATGGCAGTGCCTCTGCCCAGATGCTCCAATCCTGCTTCCATGTCCATAATGACCACATCGTTTTTCCGATAGGTCAGACTGCTCAGCACAGATTTCAGCATTACATGCTCAGGACAGACACAGCCGCTGCCGCCCACATCCACAGTACCCATAACCAACAGCTTTACACCGTTGATGTCCTTGCTGAAGGTGTCGGGAATATCCGCCACATAGGGATTCAGCTTAAAGAACTTGTTGGCAGCGGTAGCGCCGGTGCGCTCTTCTACCAGGGTACGCATTTTGGAGATGGGAACGATCTCATCGACTTCCTCCTGGGTCAGGCCCAGAGCCAGACCCAGATTCGCGTCCGGGTCCACATCAGCCGCCAGAACGGTGCGGCCCTCGTCGGCATAGAGCCTTGCCAGGGTGGAGGACAGGGTGGTTTTACCCACGCCGCCCTTTCCGGTAATCGCTACTTTCATAACTTAGATTCCGAGAGCCTCGCGCTTTGCTTCGATGCAGGCGATCATCTTGTCACCCAGGGACTCGATGTCGGTATCCACAACGAACTTAGCCTCGACCCACTCCTTGATGCCGTCCTCGCCCTGCAGCAGTCTGGTAACTTCCCCAGAGCCCTTGGAGTAAGGATCAACACCCAGGAAGGTCTCGATACCGGTAGCCACAACATAGTTACCGATGGAAACAGCCTTCTCAGACATCCATTCGGGGGCGCAGCCCACAACGGGAACCTGGGAAATGTTGATGCCCCAATCCTTGGCGATATCGGAAGCCAGGATCATCATACGGGAAATATCAACACAGGAGCCCATGTGCAGTACGGGAGGAATGTTTGCCAGTTCACAAACACGCTTCAGACCTGCGCCGCAGTATTCACGGGCCTGTACGGGATCCATCAGACCAGCCTTGGCAGCAGCCTGCGCGGAGCAGCCGGTGGTGATGACGATAATATCGTTCTCCAGCATCTTCTTCATCAGATCAATGTGGGCAGTGTCGGGACGAACCTTGGGGTTGTTACAGCCGACCATAGCCACAGCGCCGCGGAGGACACCGGAGTGGACACACTCGATCAGAGGCTTAGTGGTGCCGAACTCGTCCAGCTGGGAGTTGGCAACGGTATCCAGAACCTTCTTGATGGCTTCAACGGAGTAGCCCACTCTTGCCTTCTGCTTCTGGTTGGGGATATGTACCAGCTCAGGCTTACGGTTCTTGAAGTTCTCGATAGCCATCTTCACGATGTTCTTCGCGCTCACATCAGCGGTCTCAGCGGAGAACTGAATGAACTCGGAATCGGGAATACGGGCTACGGGAGAAGTGGTAATAAACTTGGTGTGGAAGCACTTGGACAGGGGGCCCAGTGCGGGGAAAATACACTGCACATCCACAACGATGGCTTCGCAGGCGCCGGTCAGAACAACATTCTCCTGGTTCAGGTAGTTGCCTGCCATGGGGATGCCGTGACGCATGGTAACTTCGTTGGAGGTGCAGCAGACGCCGGAAACAGTGATGCCCTTAGCGCCCATGGACTTTGCGTAGGCGATCATCTCGGGATCGTTTGCAAAGTAAACGACCATTTCAGACAGGGAGGGGTCATGGCCGTGAACAACAATGTTGACATTGTCCTTTTCCATAACGCCGATGTTGGCCTCGGTGTCGATGGGACGGGGAGTGCCAAACATAACATCGGAGAACTCAGTACCCATCATAGAGCCGCCCCAGCCATCAGACAGGCCGGCCCGGAGGGACTGGCGGATCAGAGCCTCAGCCAGGGAAGAACAACCCATGTGGGTCATGTGCATGGACTGAGAAACCTCACGGTCGATCGCCCGGGGTCTGATATCGGCAGCATCCCACAGCTTCTGGGTATGCTCGGGAGCGCGCTCGGTGAACTTCTGGTTGCCGAAGGGCTTACCGTATTCCATCAGGCCGATCTCAGCCATCTCGTGAGCCAGATCGTAGATGTCCTTGCCCTCGGTCTCGACGCCCCATTCCTTGGCGATGCGGATCAGCTTCTCGGGGTCCTTGACCTGGTAGTTGCCGCCTTCGCGGGTCTGGTGCAGGGTGTGCATGATCTCACGGCCATGGTCGGAGTGCGTTGCAGCGCCGCCGGCGGTAAAGATCAGATAGTTACGCGCAACGATACCGTGCACGTCGCAGCCGCAGATGCCTCTGGGGCTCTTGGGAGTAATACGGCAGGGACCCATGGAGCAGATACGGCAGCAGGTACCGGCCTCGCCGAATCCACAATGGGGAGTCTGATCTTTGACTCTCTTCTGCCAGGTGTCAGCGCCAACCTTGTTTGCGGTTTCCAGCAACGCATTGGTGGCAGCTTCCATCTCTTCGACAGTCGTTGTGAATGCCCAATCCTTCAAAGTGTTTTCCTCCTAAAAGATATTCTCAACCGATACGCTGAGCGCGTACCGGCGCATAGTGTATCGATAATATTCTACTCTTATAACCAAAGAAAGTCAATGCGAATTTCCCCATGTTTCCCATAATTTTTCATCCCCCACCGGGGAATGCGCCGGATTTTGGGATTGCGCCCAAAACCAATGCGAAATGAAAGTGCAAACTCCAAAATCATTGTGTCGGCTACACCGACCATTAAAATCATTTGCGTCAGCAAATACCAAAATTTTGCATTATGCATTTTACATTTACTCATAGCTCTCTTCCCGTTCCCGGGCCGTGTCCATGCGGCCCGTGGGCGTGGTGCCGAAAAGCTTGGCATAAGCCCGGGTAAAGGAAGAGTAGCTGCGGAACCCGGCACGGTAGCAGGCTTCCGTTGCCCGGCTTCCTCCTTCGATCATTTCTCTGGCATGAATCAGCCGCCGCTGCGTAAGATAGTTATAAATGGTCAGCCCAGTCTCCTGCCGGAACTGGCGCATCATGTGGTACTTACTGACATAGAAGGTCTCTGCCAACGCGTCAATATCCAGGTCCTCAGAAAGATTCTCGTCCAGATAGCGCAGCATCGCCTGTACCCTGGGATTTTCCGGATTTACAGGCTGTGCTTTCGGTGTGTCCTCCCGCCGCTGGTATTTTCCGATCTGCACCAACAGCCGCAGCAACGCAGAGCCGCTCAAAATTTCTCTGCCATAGCCCTCTGCTGACAGCTCCTGCTCCAGGTCCGCCGCCAGGGAAAACAGCTTTCGGCTGCGGGCATCCCCAGGACGCAGCACATGTCCGTACTGTCCGGAAAACACCTCTGTCAAGTCACAATCCAGCACAGACTGCCGCTGCAGGTATTCAGGATCTATATAGATAATGATACGCTCGTAGACGCAGCCGCCCTCAATCTCCGGACAGTGCACACTGCGGCTGCCTACGATCACCGTATCCCCGGGCTGCAGCAAATACCGCTGGCCATCCACTGTATAAAAGCCTTTGCCTGAAACCAGCATCACCAGCTTGCAGAACTCGTGGTAGTGGTAATTGATCTTCGCTTCCTGTCGTGTACGCAGATGAAATAACCGGAAATTTTCCAGCAAATATCCCCGTTTCTCATATTCTGTCATAGCCTACACTCCTTATAAATAGCACTATTTGCAATAAGTATAGCACATATTGCGTTTTATTTGCAAGTACTGCGTAGTAAAATAGCTATCGAAATCAAAAATATTCATGGAGGCGTTCCTATGAAAAAGGTTTTGAAAAACTACGGTTTTATTATCTGTATGCTGATCGGTATTGTGGCCGGCTGCATCGTCGGCGCGATCTGGCCCGCGGTCAAGGACGCGCAGGGCAGTGTCATTGATCCCGGCGCAACTGTGCTGGAACCCTTTGGCACTTTGTTCATCAATATGATGTTCTGTATCGTGGTTCCCATGGTATTCTGCTCCATCGCCTCTGCCATCGCCAATATGGATAATGCCAAGCGGGCCGGTAAGCTGATGGGTACTACGCTGGCTACCTTCTGTGTCACCGCTGCCATCGCCGCTGTCATTATGTATATTGTTTGCCGCCTGATTCCTCTGGTTCCCGAGAGCTACCAGCAGATCGCCGGCGAGGTGGATGACCCCATGAGCCTGGGCGAACTGGTCATCGGCTTCTTCACTAAGCCCGACTTTAACGAGTTGCTGAGCCGCCGGGCGATCCTGCCGCTGATCGTTTTTGCTGTTCTGTTCGGTTTTGGTGTTCAGATGGCCGGCGGTAAGGAAACCCCCGTTGCCAAGTTCCTGGCCAGCGCCACCGATGCCCTGATGAACATGGTAAAGCTGGTTTCCTACTACGCTCCTATCGGTTTCTTCGGCTTCTTCGCATACCTGGTTGCCTCCTACGGCCCCCAGCTCATCAGCGACTACAGCAAGACCCTGCTGATCTACTATGTACTGAGCTTTGCCTACATGTTCGCTATGTTCCCCGTATACGCCCGCTTCGGCGGCGGCAAGGGTGCTGCGAAGGTCATGTTCAAGAACCTGTTCAAGCCCGCAGCCGTTTCCTTCGGTACCTGCTCCAGCGTTGCGACCATCCCCACCAATCTGGATACCTGTGAAAAGACCGGCATCTCCAAGGATGTTGCCAATGTGGTCATCCCCATGGGCGCAACCATGCATATGGACGGCTCCTCCATGAGCGCCATCATCAAGGTCGCTTTCCTGTTCGGCGTTTTCGGTAAAGACTTTGGTACCTGGGAAGCTATCTTGGCTATCGTTGTGGCCGTATTCTCCTCCGTTGCCATGTCCGGCATTCCCGGCGGCGGCGGCACCGGCGAACTGGTGCTTTGCACCGTGTTCTTCCCCGACCAGCTTGCCATCGCCTATCCTATTGCCCTGGCCTTGGGTAATCTGGTAGATCCTCCTGCAACCATGGTCAACGCCGCAGGCGACTATGTTGTCAGCTACATCGTTGAAAAGTATGTCAACGGCAAGGATTGGCTCCAGAAGCAGCTCAAAATCAAGAAATAATTTGATATAGTACCGGCATCAGCCCCATAGCTGCTGCCGTTTGCTTTTGTATGCCGCACATTTTCCCGGCTGCGGAATACCATGGAATGAGCGGCTCAGCCGTGAAAAATTTCCTGGAGGTATTCATTATGTGTAACAATGGTTTCTTTGGTGGTAACTGCTGCTGGATCATCATCCTGCTCATCCTGTTCTGCGGCTGCGGCAACAACGGCATGTGCGGCACAAACTTTAGCAACAACTGCGGCTGCGACAACAACTGCGGCTGCTGCTAAACAGCAAAGCGGGCGCCCCAACCGGGGCGCCTTTTTTACTGCTGTAAATGATCGTTTATGCGGCCCAAAGGCCGAATGCAAAATGCATAATGCATAATGCAAAATTACTGTATTTGCTCACGCAAATGATTTTAAATAGTCGGCGTAGCCGACACCTTAATTTTGAATTTTGCATTTTGAATTTTGAATTCAGCAACGCAAGTTGCCTGTGTAAACGATCATTTATATGCTTTAACTGTCTGTTTTCCTGGAAATTTTATTCTTTTTCTCAACATTCTCCTTGACTTTCTGTTGGACATCCTATATAATACATTAGCCTGCGTATGCGGGCATATCCTTGCTTCCGGCGAGACCGGAGGCCAAAAGTCCAGAAGGAGGTGCAATCAACATGGCTAAGATTACCGGTAAGTACGAGGTGCTCTACATCATCGACCCCGCTCAGGGCGAGGAGGGCATCGCCGCACTTGTGGAAAAGTTCAAGGCAATGGTGGAGGCGGAGGGTACCGTGTCCAATGTTGACGAGTGGGGCAAGCGTCGTCTTGCATACCCCATCAACGACCTGGCCGAAGGCTACTATGTCCTCATGAACTTCGAAAGCAAGCCCGAGTTCCCCGCTGAACTGGAGCGTGTTATGAAGATCACTGAAGGCGTTCTGCGTTGCCTGACCACCGTCGTGGCAGAGTAAGGAGGAATCTCTATGCTCAACCACATCACCATCATGGGTCGTCTGACCCGTGACCCCGAGCTGCGCCGTACCGGCAGCGGCATCGCCGTCGCCAGCTTCACGCTGGCTGTCGACCGTGATTTCGGTAAGAACGACAACGGCGAACGGGAAACCGATTTCATGGACTGTGTTGCCTGGCGTCAGACTGGAGAATTTGTCTCCAAGTATTTCACCAAGGGCCGCATGGCGGTGGTATCCGGCCGGCTGCAGATCCGCAGCTGGAACGATAAGGACGGCAACAAGCGCCGTACCGCCGAGGTAGTAGCAGACAATGTCTACTTCGGTGACAGCAAGCGCGATTCCGACAGTGGCAGCAGCTACGGCAGCGCCAACTACGGCTCCGCTCCTGCTTACGGTAGCTACAGCGCCCCCAGCGCCGGCGCATCTGATTTTGCGATGCTCAGCGATGACGACGCACAGCTGCCCTTCTAAATTTTGAACTTTTTCACAAACTTACGAAGGAGGTAAATTCCCATGGCTAACGAACAGCGTATGCGTCCCCGCAAGCGCAAGAAGGTTTGTGCTTTCTGCGTTGACAAGGTGACTGCCATCGATTACAAGGATACTGCAAAGCTCCGCCGTTACCTGTCCGAGCGTGGCAAGATCCTGCCCCGCCGTACCACCGGTACCTGCGCAGCTCACCAGCGTGACCTGACTTCCGCTATCAAGCGCGCCCGTCAGATCGCTCTGCTGCCCTATGTTGCTGACTAATTTATGATTAAAAATGCTCCCGAATTTTCGGGAGCATTTTTTTGCGCATGCTTTCCAGAAGGCAAATAGCTGTGATCGCGCCAACCGCTTGACAGCTAATAAAAAGAATGATACTATACAAATAAAGTATGTAACAAAAGTAAGTATCACAAATGTGGATAGGCAAAGGCGGTTCTATCTATTATAGGTTGCGTACAAAGTACAATTAAAAAGTATGTTGGCGCGTATGGATAGACCGGTTTTGGGATATCTGTGCGCGCTTTTTGCATAACAACAAAAAGTTTTTATAACGAGTGTCCAAAATTGCACTTCTGATTCGTTATATATAGTAGAAGGGAAAAATCAGACAACAAAAATGAAATGGAGGTATTACATAATGAAAAAAATTATCTCAATATTGCTGCTCTGTGCGTTGCTAATAGCTTGTCTTTCGGGCTGTGTCTTTGGCTCACAAACACCTGAGCCTACAGAGCCAGTCAGCAAGTATAGTAACCCAACGAATTTGCCAGAAGAAATGCTGGATGCAATTACGGAATATTTGCAAACGGTCTATGTGGAGTATTTGATTGGTACATGCAGTTTTGCAGAAAGATTAAATTACCTTAAGAGCGGAACACAATGGCTACATGTGACATTTGATCCGTCTGACTTTTATTATGTGTGCGGATATTACAATCCTGATCATAAAAATACGGAAAACAAGGCGTTTTTAGATGAAAGTGAAGATCGGCATTACTGTTGTTCGTCTGCATATACATGGGTTAAGTTTGACAGTGAAAAGGACATCTCTGATTCTTACAACAACAAACGGTTTATGGTTGCATTCCAGATTAACAATGCCCAATCTTGCCGGGATATTGCGCCAAGCGCAAAAGTAGTGCCAGAATTTGTACATTATCAGCTATACAAACCTGAATTTATCGATGGCATTAATGTTGCAGAACCAGTTGCGTTTGACAAAACCTTTATTTCCTTTACTAAATCCGAACAAAGCACACTTTACTATATTTCAGATGTTCGATGGCATCGGGAAAGTACATTGCCATGCGTGGGATTTCAAGATGATTACTATATTTTGATTGAGCTATATACTGAGCATTCGGATGGCACACGAAGTGAGCGCGATCTTCAGTGGCAATTTGCTGAGTATTATGATGATATAATGCAGGTAATGATTACTGACAAATACAGTGTGCGCTATGAGAATGGAACAGTTCAACATTACGGATTGATCGATATAGAAGATATTGCAAATTTGGTCGCAAACTAAAAGAGGAGATTTGTATGAAGAAAATAAGAAAAGGAACAGCATATATTTTGGCGTGCACTGCAGTGGTATACCTTTTGGGGCTTAGTGCGATTTCTGCAGGGGCGCATCCCCAAATGCTAAATATAACCTACGATAACTGTGAAGCCGTTAAAAATGGTGACGGAATTAACGAAGTGTGGTATACAGTAGATAACAATATATTCTGTTGTCATATAGATCACGAGACGGACACCATAAAATATTATTTTGAAGAAACCTATCTAGATGGATTTTATGATTGGGATACATATACAGAAGGACAGGGGACGGCAATAAAAACAGCGTATACTAACAGTATGGAAAAGTGGAATAATGTATATTTCTACTATTATGATAATTCTGGCAATGTTACAAAAATGAAAGTTATAAATGTTGTTGCCGGAACAAAAGAAGACAGTAATGTATATATTTATCCGTATTACATCCGGGAAGACGGTGAAAGTAGAACCTTTGCGGAAACCCAAATATTATTAGACACAGTAGATACTATCGAAAATGACGATATTGAACATTGGCATAATTCTAAATGGAAAATGTTGGTTAATTTGTATCATTTCCATTCATATAACGGAAGCGATGTCAGCTTTGCTTGGGAAAAAACAGGGGCACACGAATTGGGGCATGCATTGGGATTGCGTGATGTTGAGAATTATTGTAACGCAAATATAAGCACACTGCATCATGAAGAAGTGCTTATGGGATATGGTTACCCAATTGAAAGTGGGACATCAAATATTACCTACAAGGATATTGCTGGTGTGGCAATTACTCGGGGTTTCCATACAGATGATGACCATCAGTGGCTTAACTGTGGCGTGCAATCAAACGGTAAGTATAAATGGATATGTGCTATATGTAATGGCACAAAGGTTGCGCTAAGCACAGGTTTCCATCCCACTTATGGTAGTTGCGGGGATAATCACGATTTAGCAGATGGAAATATGATGGCAGTTGCCAGCTATGGTACAAAGGATTACTACAAATGCAAATATTGCAGATATGTTGCGCCTTTTAACAACATTGTGGAGCAAGACTATGTTGCATCAGAGTACATAGATGAAACCAAACACAAATCCGTTAATGCTGTTGCAGGGTTGAACTATGCTCTATATGAATCACACAACTATGACGATTATGCACTTGTTGATAATGATCTTCACATAAAGGCATGTGCTTGCGGCGATGCGATAACAGAAGGACACAACTATGAGGAGTTTGCATATTATAATGCACTTAGCCACACGGCAACCTGCGCCTGTGGATACGAAACAACAGCGTGGCATTGGATAAAGGAATCGGAGCTTACGAACGGCCGGTTTGGATGGTGCGCTGATTGCGGAGCGAGGATCGATTTAGGCACTGGGTTTACGCCGGTTGGTCCAAACAGTATTGCGCAAGTCTCTGCAAATGGTAGCTATATCTTGCCGAATGGCATTGCGGTCATTGTAGATGCGGATGTGGAAGCCTACAGAAACGGAACATTGGTCTTTTACGATCCGGGCGATGTGCCGGTGACACAATAGAAAGAAATATTATAAAAAGGGCGGAGGATTCCCAAATGGAATCCTCCGCAAATTTTATTCCAGTTCGAAGGCGCCGGTGTAGAGCTGATAGTAAGTGCCCTTTTGGGCGATCAGGTCTTCGTGCGTGCCCCGCTGAATGATATGACCGTGGTCAAGGACCATAATGCAATCGGCATTCATAATGGTACTTAACCGGTGGCCAATGTCGAATACCGTTCTGCCGTGCATCAGCTTATCCATACCGTCCTGCACCAATTTTTCGGTGCGGGTATCGATGGAAGAAGTGGCCTCGTCCAAAATCATTACCGGGGGATCTGCCACAGCGGCTCTTGCGATGGAAATGAGCTGCCGCTGACCCTGGGAAAGGCTTGCGCCGTTGCCCGTCAGCTCTGTATCGTAGCCATTGGGCAGACGGGTAATGAAATCGTGGGCGTTTGC
>JAZKYA010000092.1:0-3957 GCA_045611945.1 Faecousia sp.
GCCGGTCGTGCTGCATATCATCGGCAAAGGCGAGCGTGAGCGGGAATTCGTCGATGAAGCCAAGGCTTCTGGCGCAGAAGTGATCTTCCACGGCCCTGTCTACGATGAAGCGCAGAAATTGGAGATCATGAACCGCTGCCACTTCGGCATAAATATTATGAAGTCTTCCGTTTGTGTGGGCTTGACTATGAAATCGGTGGATTATTTCCGCTTTGGACTGCCAATTATCAACAATATCCCAGGTGACACCAAGCAGCTGGTGCAGGAAGAAGGCATCGGTCTGCAACTGGAAGAAAACTGCGCGCAAAATATCCTTGCCATAACCAACGGGGGTTGCTTGACTATGCGCAGACAGGTGGACAGGGTGTTTGAGCAGCGCTTTGAAAAGAGTAAAATCCTGGCGCAATACGGTGCCATTTTAGATCACGTGCTGTAAGGAGAAGACCATGGAAAAGCAGTACAAGGTGGATCTGATCATCCCCATCTACAACGCGGAAGAATGGATACCCTCCCTGTTGGCCACGCTGGAAAAACAGAAAATGGCGGATTTTCGCGTGATTTTTGTGGATGACGGCTCTAAGGACGATTCCTATAATATTCTGAACGATCGGCTGAGAGGTGTAAAATTCCCCTATGTTTTGCTGCGTCAGGAGAATCAGGGCCCCTCTGCTGCCAGAAATCTGGGTATGCGTCACGCGCAGGCAGACTGGATTGCCTTCATGGATTGTGACGACGAGCTGAAGCCGGAATTTTTGGAGTATCTTTACAACGGCGTTTCCGGGAAGGACTGCCAGATGGGCTTCTGTCAGCTGGAAATGATCCCCCGGGGCAGCGCACAGCAGCCTCAGCCCGCAGAACCCTTTGGGGCAGCACCTATGACCGCGGAGGCGGCTATGGAAAAGCATTACACCAGCTGGATTGCTCCTGTCTGCCTGATTCTCAATCGCCAGTGGGTGATGGACCATGCGCTGGAATTTGACACTGAATGCCGCTACTGCGAAGATCTGATGTTTATTACCAGGTGTATCGTTGCAGCCAGGACTGTGGTGCAGATACCAGTGTCGCTGTATGTGTACTGGACCCATGCGGGGTCCTTGTTGCGTAGCAGCGATATCAGCAAATACCAAAATGGTATGGAAGGCTTTGCCAGATTGGAAAAGGCGTTGGAAAGCAACGATTCTTCTGCTGCAAATGTGTTCTTTGCCATGGGACGTTCCCGGTTTTTGCTGGGTATTGTCAGAAGAGCGGCTCTTCAGCTGACGCTAAAAGACTTTATGGGTATTGCCCGACAGGCAAAGTTGGAAGATTGCCGATACCAGTCCGGACGACTGCCGCTGAAGCAGAAAATAGCGTTTTATATCTACCTGATATCCAAGCGCTTGTTTTATTATGTGGTGCGGACAGCATTCAAAGACTGACAAGGGGTGAGCAGAAATGACAACAGCGATTGCGGTGGCGCTATACAATGGCCAGCGATTCCTCATAGAACAGCTGGATTCCTTGCGCTGCCAGACTTGCCCCGCGGATCAGGTAGTACTATGCGACGACGGATCCAAGGACAACACGGTGCAACTGGTGGAGGAATATATCCGCGATCACGGTCTTTCTGACAGATGGACCCTGCACCGCAATCCGGAAAATCTGGGCTATATCCGCAACTTTTACAAGGCCATTTCCCTGTGTGATGCGGAATTGGTGTATCTGTGCGACCAGGACGATATCTGGGAACTGGACAAGCTGTGCCGCATGAACCAGGTGATGTCTCAGCGAGGAGATATCGCTTTGCTGGCATCCAAGTACGGTATTATTGACGGTGAGGGGAATAGCCGAGAGAGTATTATAGAGCCAACGGCCAAGCAAACCGGCAGCCTCGTCAGAGTATCTGTGGAGCAGATCATGTACGCTTATCGCTGGCCGGGTATGATTATGTGTGTCCGGAAGGACTTCTTCAATGAGGTGTATGATGCCATCTGCAATCAGCCTGTGGCCCATGATCTGGCGCTGGCGGTCCTGGCGGCAGACCGTAACGGCTTTTTTGACTATGACTATGTGGGGGCTCACCATCGCCGGCACGGTAATAATATTGCGCGGGAAGAGGACCGCATTTTCAAGCTGCTGAGTCTGGAGCGGAAACTGGCAGATATTGCAGTGACAAAAAAACTGTGGCAGTCGCTTATTGATGCGCAATTCCCGCTGTGCGACGAGAACAGGAAACTGATTATCTTGCGCAAGGAACTGTTGGACAGACGGGAAGAGGCTTTGCAGCGCAAGAGTCTTTCTAAGTTGCTGGCGCTATACAAGGACGACGGAGGAAGGCTTCTAAGGAAGTTTTCACTGATTTGTGACATCTGGTTGGTGTTTTTTGGAAAGACCAACGGGAAACACACCTGATACAGGATAGGAGAGTTGGGAATGGCCGTTTACAACAAAAGCAAGTATACGTGGTTAGCGGGAACTGCTCTGGCGGGCTTTTTGGTGCTGCTCAGCGGTATCCTGCTGAGTCCGATAAATCATTATTTCCTTGCGGCTCTTTTAGTAATGGGTGCGGTGTGCGTTTATTTACTACAGGTGTTTTTTGTGGCAGATCGGAACTGGCTGGATATTCGTGCTGTTTTCTCCGCTGTTTGGATGGGAACCATCGGCCTGGCGGCATTGCGGCTGGCTGAATATCAGAAACCTTGGGAGGCGAAGACCTGGGTTTTGGTTGCCTTGGCCTATTTCATGCTCCAAATCGGCGCATCGGCAGGCATCATGTTTGGTAAGAAATGGTCGGTAAAGGTCAGACAGCGGGCCGGAAAGCTGAAGCTTGGTCGAGTGAGTTTCCGGATGAACCCGAATCGGCTTTTTGCAATCTGTGTGATTACAACCGGCATTGGATTCGCCTGCTTTGCGGCCAATGTAGCGATCAAGGGCTTTATTCCTTGCTTTTCGGATATTTATAACGCCTATACGCTTTTTTACACCAAATTTCATGTGTTTGCTGTAGCGGCCACTACCGTATCCGGGCTGTGCTATTATTGCATTAAGACACAGCCTCTGGGAATTTTCAAGAAGATTATCCTGTTCCTTTGTATTTTTTACCTGGTATTCGCGTTCCCGATCATGGTGGTTTCCAGAGGTGTGTTCGTGGTTGCGGCCGTGTCGCTTTCTGTAACGGTGTTTTATCTCCACAGGAAAAAGCTGATTGCTTTCATTCTGTGCCTGGCAGTGATTCTGGGTGTATATGTGTTTACATCAGGTCTGCGAAACTACACGGATGAGCAGTTGGATACGTTCTTTGAGCCTGCGCAAATTCAGCTTCCCAATAATGATAAACAGGAGCAGCTTCCGACAAATGATACTCAGGAGCAGCTTCCGACAAATGATACCCAGGAGCAGCTTCCGACTAACGATGGGGTGACGGATACAACCCCGCCGACACACACAGGGGAGTTGATTGAAACGCGTCCCGGCAGTGAGAGAACAGAGCCCTCGCAAGGCAAGACGTTCTCTTTGTCGCCAAAGATGGCTTTCCTGTATAGCTATATTACGGTCAGTCATGACAATTTTAATGAAGCCGTAAAACACACCCAGGTGTATACTTGGGGAGGCCGGCAGTTATCGCCCTTTAACGTGATCCTTCGCAGCAGTTGGATTAAGGAGCTGGCAGCAAAGGGAGAGTTTTTCCAAGTCAATCCCTATTTGAATACCATAAATCTGATTGGAGATTTTTATTACGACTTTGGTGTGCCAGGCGTAGTTGTCTGTATGCTTTTGTGGGCATTTATTTTCGGCCTGATTCAGAGCTTCTGTACTGAAGGCGGAGGCATTTTTGCACTGATGACTTTGGGAAATACCATGAACCCGGTAGCTTTGTGTTTCTTCTCAACCTGGCTGAGCGTGTTCAGTCACTGGCTGATGTGGGGTACGATTCTGCTGCTTTGTCTGGCTGCATGTATAAAAATCGAACCTAGGACT
>JAZKYA010000093.1:0-34209 GCA_045611945.1 Faecousia sp.
GGATTTTAAGTCCCTTGTGTCTGCCTGTTCCACCACACCGGCGTACGGCAGTATCTTATCACATTGCTGTCCGGTCGTCAAGAGCTTTACTCACTACAACTGGGGATACTGTCTGTTTATTAACTCCATGTTCCGTCAGCACGCTTTTGTAGCGTTTTTCCGTTCAGCACTGCCTCCATGAGCCTGCTGCCGTCATAGCGCAGTTTCAAAAGAAAGAATGGCGCATCCTCCCAGAGAAGCTTTAGAAAAATGGCATCCCCCTCCCACTTGGGCAACCTGTCTACAAAATCCCGGCTGACCCATTGCAGGTCTCCTTCGTCGCACTGCTTCAGCTCCCCACGGAAACCGTCGCAGGTAAACAGGTACATAAATTCCCCGTCATAGGGTTCATTGGTCAGAAAGGTCACGACGCCACGGCATTTCCAGGAAGTCAGCTCCAGCCCGGTTTCTTCTTTTGCCTCCCGCAGAAGGCACTCATCGGGGGACTCCTCTCCTTCAAACTTACCGCCAATGCCGATCCATTTATCCTTATTCAGATCCTTTTTCTTCTTTACCCGGTGCAGCATCAGCACTTCATCTCCCCGGGTAATATAGCACAGTGTCGTATTGATCATGATTTTTTCTCCTGGCATACCACCTGCAAAGCATGCCGCAGGCAGTCCACCCGGATCTCCTCTCTGCCAGGCTCCCGCTCTCCGTCAATAGTCCAGTCCATATCCGTTGGAGCTGTAACCTGCACGCTTTCGGTACTGAGGAAAGTCATCATGGCGCAGTTATAGGTCTGGCGCTGCAATGCCACCAGGCAGTCCGTCAGCTCCATTGCATCCTTAGGCGCGCGGACCAGCATCAGTTCCAGCTTGCCGTCGGTCATGTCCACCCGGTCCGGGGCCAGGGTCAAAATGCCTGCCACACTGGTGGAATTGCTGATAGCGCCGAAGATGTATTCATCCTCCAGCACCCGGCCATCGGGCAGCTCAAGGCGCAGCTTCTTTGCCCGGATCTGTGACAGTTCCTGGATGCCGCTGAGGATATAGGCCACATGGCCTAAGGCGTTTTTGACGCTCTGGGGCGTGGCATAGCTGGCCCGGGTGAAAGCGCCGAAAGAGGCCACATAGGAAAAGAACCGGCCGCCAAATGATCCCATATCCAGCCGCTGGGTACAGCCCTGGGCAATCATTTTCGCGGCGCTCAAAATGTCTGTAGGCAGCTTTAAGCTGTTGGCAAAATCGTTGGTAGATCCGGCGGGGATGTATCCAACCGGTACATCAACACCACTTTCCAAAACGCCGGCAGCAGTTTCGTTAAATGTACCGTCACCGCCGCAGCAGACAATCACATCCGTTTTACCCGCATAGCGCAGCGCCGCATTCCTGGCATCTCCCTGCCCGGCGGTGACATATACGGTCACCTCATAGTCCGCCCGGTTGAAAACTTCCACAATTTCCATCAGAAGCCGGTTTGCCTTCCGCTGGCCGGCATAGGGATTCAAGATAAATAACAGTTTTTTCATATGCTCATCTCCGTAGGAACTGTCTATCCGAATATAGAACATTATACCACACTCTATTTTTTTCTCAACCTATTCTCGGGAATTTTAATATTAAATTAACATACCCGGGAAACTTTTGGTCCATATTTACTTTTTTACAGGAACATGCTATAATCATGTTAATTTTATTGGGAGGGCTGGCCTTGCATCACGATAATACTTATGTAACCGTCGATCTGGACGCGATCGAACGCAATATTGAAGCTGTCCGCAGCAAGGCAGGTGTTCCCGTCATGGCTGTAGTGAAAGCGGATGCTTATGGTCACGGCGCTGTGCCGGTGGCAAAGCTTTTGGAAAAGTCCTGCGCCTTCTTCGGTGTCAGTTCCATATCCGAAGCGATGGAACTGCGCGGCGCGGGAATTGAGACCCCCATACTGATCTTGGGCCATACACCCAGCGCTGCATTCCCGGTAGCAATCGTTCACGACATCCGACCCTCCATCTTCAGTCTGGACGGGGCACGCGCCCTCTCGGCTGAGGCTGTAAAACAGGGTAAAACCGCGCCTTTCCATTTTGCTGTGGATACCGGCATGAGCCGCATAGGGTTTCCTCTGTGCGAAGCCTCTGCCGCCCAGTGCGCGGAAGCTGCCCGGCTACCCGGAATTTTTGCTGAGGGCCTGTTCAGCCATTTTGCCACAGCCGACTGCGCGGATCTCAGCCGCGCCAGGGCCCAGGCAAAGCGGTTCGACTGGTTTATTGACCAGCTCCGTGACCGGGGTGTTGAAATTCCCATCTGCCATCTGAACAACTCCGCTGGCCTGATGAACTTTTCCAGAAGCTACGATATGGTCCGTTCCGGCATCGTGACCTACGGCTTATACCCCAGCGCCGAAGTAGATCCCACCCTGCTCTCCCTGACGCCTGCCCTGACCTGGCGAAGCCGGGTCACCCATCTGCAGGAGCTTCCCGCGGGCCGGGAGATCAGCTACGGCGGCACCTATGTCACCACCGGACCTACCCGGGTCGCCACCATTCCTGTGGGCTATGCAGACGGCTACCGCCGCAGCCTCTCCGGAAAATTCCATGTGCTGATTCACGGAAAGCCCGCACCGATTCTGGGCCGCATCTGCATGGATCAGATGATGGTGGATATCACCCACATACCGGATGTTGCCATTGGCAACAAGGTGGTTCTTATCGGCAGTTTCGATGACGAATGCATCACCATGGAGCAGATCGCGGAAGCTGCCGGCAGCTTCAACTATGAATTTCTGTGCGGCATTTCCCGCCGGGTCCCCCGGTACTATGTAAAGGACGGAAAGGTCGTTCAGACCATCCATTACTTGTTAGACGAATAAACCGATCCGCCTGTCAAATCAAATGACAGGCGGATATTTCCATAAACTAGCGTTGTTTGCAGGCGTATTCGTAGGCTTTCTTATAGTCCCCCAGTTCCCGGTAGCAAACTTCCAGCTTTTCAAAATTTTTACGGTTTGGGGGCGCTTGACAATAGAATGCCGCCGCTTCTTCATACCGTTTCGCATCGAACAGCGCCTGTGCCTGCAGCAGTATCCACTGATGTTGTGACCTGTCCTCCGCCGCTGCCAGGATCTCCAATCTGCGCTCCGGGTCAGGACACTGCCTGGCCCGTACCAGCAGCACCTCATCGTCGCTCTCCAAGATAACGCGCTCCCCTGCCATCCCCAGCAGCACCCGGCAGCGCTGGCGCAGCTCTGCTGTGAGGTAAAGGCCATCCATTTCCAGGGCCGCATACAGCAGCTTCACCCCATAGGGGATCATTCCGTTCTTGAGTGCCTGCTCTGCCCTGCGCAGGTGCCACAGGTACTCCAGAAGCTGCCGTTCCTCATGGAATACGCTGTGGCCCTCTTCCACTTCGTCCAGCGCCCGGCGCATGGCTTCCATATCTCCAATGGCAAGGGCCGACCTCGCCTCATCCAGTTTCCGTGCCGCAGGTAAAGCTGCCGCCTGCTCTTCCAGAAAAAAGCTGACCGGTTTTCCCAACTGCTCCGCCAAATAACGCAGGGTCTTCATAGATGGATGGGCGCTGCCGTTTTCGATCTGCGAAAGCATATTTCTGGTAATTTGCCCGCCGCAAAGCTGCCTCTGGGAAAGGCCAGCCTCTATACGGGCAGCCTTAATTCTGTTTCCCAATTCCATATGCATCCCCCTTAGGTAAGTATCATTTACCCGATTATACCATGTCTGTTCACCGATTTCTACTGTTAGCAAAAAATTCATTTGCTATTTTATAGTCTTTGGTTTATAACTATCATAAGACCTCATAAGGAGAGAAAATTATGGATATCCACGACCGGCATGGGTTAAAAGCGGCAGCGGCAGAGGCCTTGTCCGCAGCCCACAACCACAAAAAGCTCATACTGCTATGGGCCGGTGTAGTCACAGCCCTGCCCCTGCTCGCAAGTGTTCTCCACTTTGTGCTGGAATTTCAAATCGCGGATACCGGCGGCCTGTCCGGCATTGGCCTTCGCAGTATCCTGTCCACCATACAGTCGCTGCTGTCTATATCCACCTCCCTGCTGATGCCCTTCTGGACATTGGGCTATATCGGCTTGACACTACGCTTTGCCCGGAGGGAAACTGCCGGTTGTCCCTGCCTGCTGGATGGTTTCCGCCGTTTTGGCCCTGCCCTGCGGCTGATGCTTCTGGAACTTGCGGTCTATGCCATTATTTGCTTTATCTGTGTCCAGATCGGCAGCACTGTGCTTTCCTTCACCCCCCTGGCTGAACCCGTGTACCAGGTATTAGACAGCAGCCAGCAAATGCTCCTGTCTGGGGTCATTGATGAAAGTACTCTTTTGGCAATGACCGAGGCTATGATACCCATTCTGGCGGTCTGCGGTGTCTTGTGCGTTGCCGTGCTGATCCCCGTCATGTACCGGCTTCGCTTGACCAGGCTCATTATTATGGATACTCCCCGCTGCGGCGCTCTGTTTGCTGTCAGAGAAAGCCTGCGGCTTATGCGCAGGAACTGCATACATCTGCTGCGCCTGGATCTGAGCTTTTGGTGGTACTATCTTGCCCAAGTCCTGCTGAGCGTACTGTGCTATGGGGATGTGATCCTGCCCACGCTGGGGGTTTCCCTTCCCTTCAGTGAAAACACCTCCTATTTTATTTTCTACATTGCGGCATTGCTTGCGCAGCTTGTACTGCTGTATTATTTCAGCGCCAGGGTACAGACCACCTATGCACTGTTCTACGACACACTCCGCACCCCACCGAAAGAACAAAACTCCCTCACAATCTGACAAACAACCGCCTGTCTTGCGACAGGCGGTCCTTTCATTTCTTCAGCAGGTCCCCAATGGTAATGCCTTCAAAAAATTCGTCGATCATCTTATCCAGCTTCTCCCACATGGGCAGCGCTTCGCAGCAGGTAGCCCGGCCGCAGGCATTGGGCCCTTGGCTGGTACAGCCCGTGGAGGCCAGAGAGCCCTCCGTCAGCTTCAGAATGCTGCCGACGGTATATTCCTCCGGCCTTCGGTTCAGGCGGTATCCACCACCCTTGCCATGTACCGCGTCCACCATGCCCGCTTTGGAAAGGGTGGTCATGATGGATTCCAGATACTTCTGGGAGATCTCCTCTTTTTCAGCGATCTCTTTCAGCGGGATATACTCGCCGGGATCTTTCTGGGCAAAGCACACCATCACCCGCAGGGCATAGCGCCCTTTCGTAGATACGATCATAGCTTATTCATGGCAGTGGGCACAGTTCTCACAGTCCGGGAACTGGCTCTTATCGTAGGCGATGCCATTTTTATCATAGTAGTCCTTCAGCGCGGACTTAATTGCTTCCTCTGCCAGAACAGAGCAGTGGACCTTCGCTGCCGGCAGGCCGTCCAGGGCCTCGCAAACGGCCTTGTTGGTCAGAGCCAGGGCATCCTGAATGGACTTGCCCTTGATCATCTCTGTAGCCATAGAGCTGGAAGCAATGGCGCTTCCGCAGCCAAAGGTTTCAAACTTCACATCCACAATAATGTCATTTTCGATCTTCAGATAGATCTTCATAATATCGCCGCACTTGGCGTTGCCAACCTGGCCTACGCCGCTGGCATCCTCGATCACACCCACATTTCTCGGATGCATGAAATGGTCCATTACTTTCTCACTGTACAGTGCCATAATTTTCTTCTCCTATCACAGAATGTATTCTCTCACACCGGTCTGCAGGTCACGCCAGACCGGGCTCATATTACGCAGGTAGCTGACCACCTGGGGTACGACAGTTAAAATGTGGTCAATTTCCTCTTCGGTGTTGTACTCACTGAGGCTCAACCGCAGAGAACCGTGGGCCACATCATGGACACGGCCGATAGCCAGCAGCACATGGCTGGGATCCAGACTGCCGGAGGTACAGGCAGAGCCGGAGGACGCGCATACGCCGTGGGCATCCAGCAGAAGCAGCAGCGACTCGCCCTCAATGCCCTCGAAGCAGAAGCTCACATTGCCGGGCAGGCGGTTGACCTCGTCACCGTTCAGCGCGCAGTGGGGAATCTGCTTCAACCCCTCGATCAACCGGTCACGCATGGCTCTGACCTTGTTCATATTTTCTTCCAGATGGTCGCAGGCATCCTTCATAGCAGCGGCCATGGAACAGATGCCGGCCATATTTTCGGTGCCTGCCCGCTTGCCCCGCTCCTGAGCGCCGCCATCAATCACATTGACCAGCGGGAAGCCCTTGCGGACATACAGCGCGCCCACGCCCTTGGGACCGTGGAACTTATGGGCGGACAGACTCAGCATATCGATATTCTGGGCCTTTACATCAATGGCAATATGACCCACAGCCTGCACCGCATCGGTGTGGAAGGGCACTCCGGCCTCCTTGCACACCGCGCCGATCTCTTGGATGGGCAGCACAGAGCCGATCTCATTGTTGGCGTACATACAGGTAACCAGGCAGGTGTCTTCCCGGATGGCTTCTTTCACCTGCCGGGCAGTCACATTGTGACCCGCTTTTACATCCAACAGGGTGATCTCATAGCCCTCTTTTTTCAGCTTTTCCAGGGTATGCAGCACAGCATGATGCTCAAAGGCAGTGGAGATGATATGCTTCTTACCTTTTCTTGCGCCGTAGCGGGCTGCGGAGATAATGGCTTGATTGTCAGCCTCGCTGCCACCGGAGGTGAAGATGATCTCCCTGGGCTCACAGCCCAGGCAGCCGGCGACTGTGGCCCGGGCCGCTTCCAGCGCTTCCTTGGCTTCCTGGCCCATGGTATGCAGGCTGGAAGGGTTACCGTAATTATTTTCCAAATAGTTCATCATAGCCGAAACAGCCACTTTGCTCATTTTTGTGGTTGCGGCGTTATCTGCGTATACTCGCATGGCGATTCCTCCATAGGTATTTGCCTAGTAATTTCATGGGTAATATAGCAACTATTACCTACAATGTCAATAGGTAATATAAGAATTTACAGATTTTCCTCCAAAACTTTGACCAATGCCTCCAGTCCCTGCTGATCCTCTGCGGCAAAGCGGGCAAAATAAGGGGAGTCAATATCCAGAACACCGTAAATTTCCCTATTTTTAAAAATGGGAACTACGATCTCTGAATTGGAGGCGCTGTCACAGGCAATGTGTCCCGGAAAACGGTGGACATCTTCCACAAGAATGGTTTTTTCTTCCTTTACCGCAGTACCGCATACGCCCTTGCCTACCGGAATCTCAATACAGGCAGGCTTTCCCTGGAACGGACCGAGTAACAGTTTTTCCCCTTCCAACAGGTAAAAACCCGCCCAGTTGATTTTTTCCATTGCCTGCCAGATGGCAGCGCTGGTATTAGCGAGGTTTGCAACGGTGTGCGGCACATCCGTGATCAGCGCCCTTACCTGGGCGATCAAGCTTGTATAATCCATAATGTCTCCTTTGTAAGCATGGCACATTTTTCTTTCTATATTACAGGAGTATCCGCAATTTCGCAACCATTTCCACGAAAATCCATCCCTGCCGAATCACCCCTTAATTTTCGAGTTTTGCATGGATTACAGCGGCCTGTTGTCTGGCATATTAAGAAGGCAGACGAAGAGGAGGGCTGTCAAATGAGAAAAATATTTTTACGCCTGATGTTGGGCCTCACAATTTTATATAGTTTTCCAGCCACTGCCCTTGCCGCTGATATGCTGATCCCGGTAGGCCGGGTGGTAGGGCTGGAGCTTCATAACAACACCGTGACCGTAGCAGCCCTTGATGATGATTCTGCCGCCCAGGCCGCGGGCGTGCAGGTCGGCGATCGGCTTTTGTCTATTGATGACCACGCCATCCGCACAACTGAGGATGTCCGGAATGCTCTTGACCGCAGCCAAGGCAGCATCCGGCTCACATTGCAAAGGGGCGACGATCTTTCCACAGTCCGGATAGAGCCTGCCATCACATCCGACGGTCCAAAGCTGGGTATTTATCTGCGGCAGGGTGTCACCGGTATCGGCACCATTACCTATTATGACCCTGCCACGCAGACCTTCGCGGCGCTGGGTCATGGTGTCAACGAGCCCTCGGGCCAACTGCTGCGGCTGACTACCGGTAATGTATATGCTGCCCGTGTCGCTTCCGTACGCAAAGGAAAATCCGGGGAACCGGGGCAGCTCATTGGCGCCTTATGCGCCACAGATCCCCTTGGCAAGCTCAACCGCAATACTGCCCAGGGTGTTTTTGGCCAGGCGCAGCTCCCATGGAAATCCCAAGCTCTTCCCGTGGGGCAGGCGGAAACCGTAAGAACCGGAGCTGCAACCATCCTCTCCACGGTATCCGGAGATACACCCCAGGAGTATTCTGTGGAGATTCTCAAAGTCTATCCCGCTGCCCGGCAAAACGGCAGAAATATGCTCATCCGTGTCACAGACCCGGAGCTGCTGGAAATCACCGGCGGCATTGTCCAGGGCATGAGCGGCAGTCCCATCATCCAGGACGGAAAACTGGTTGGCGCCGTGACCCATGTCCTTGTCAACGATCCAACAACCGGATACGGCATCTTTATTGAAAATATGTTAGACGCTGCAGCATAAGGAGGTATGACTATGGATTTTTACAAAGTCCCCATCGGCTTTGGTATGGCGCTGGCCCAGAACACCGCTGCCATGAACCGCTACGCCCACTTGACCGAACAGCAAAAACAGGACATTCTGAACAAGGCCCACATTGTGCGCTCTGAAAAGGAAATGTACTCCCTGGTTGCCAGCCTTGCAAACGGCATTGTATAAGCAGACCGCGGATTTGTTTTCAAAACAGATCCGCGGTCTCTTGACATTTATAGGTTTAAGACATAGAATTATGTTCCTAAATAAAATTATTTTTTGGAATTGGATTCACAAAAGGAGGACAGCGGTGATGCTATTCAAAATCCATAATTATTACGGGCAGCTAACCGACACAGAACAAAAGATCGCTGATACCATTCTGGCCGCTCCCCAGGATGCGGTGAAAATGACTGTAAAGGAACTGGCAGACAGGTGTGGAACGGTCCCCTCCGCAGTGATACGCTTTTGCAAAAGCATTGGGGCAAAAGGATTTTCCGAGTTCAAAATCTCCCTTTCTGCGGATCTTGGCAGCAGGACTCCCGATACGGATATTCTTCCTATATGTGACGGTGACGGTACGCAAAAAGTTTTCAAAAATGTATTTACTTCCGGGATTCACACACTGGAGGATACGCTGTCTATGATAGACTTCGCCCAGGCTGAAGAAATCGTCACACTTTTGCAGCGGGCAACGCGGGTGTGCTTCTTTGGCGTAGGAACCTCCTCTGTCATTGCCACGGATGCCCAGTACCGATTCGCACAGTTAGGTATCCCAACCGCCGCCTGCACGGACATTTTGTTCATGAATGTGACCGCGACAAATCTGAAAAGCAGTGATGTGGCGATCGGTATTTCCCACAGCGGCAATACAAAAGCAACCGTAAATGCCTTGCGAAGGGCGAAGAAATCCGGTGCGACTACCGTTGCCATCAGCAGCTTCGCACACAGTCTGCTGGCAAAGGAAAGCGACTATCAGGTAATTGCTTTTTCCGATGACAGGAATTATCCGGTGGAAGCCGTATCCGCGCGAATTGCCCATATGTGTATCATCGATGCTCTGATGATGGCCTTTGCCACACGAAATTACAGCGATCTGCAAGAACATATAACCGAACGGAATTCCGTTCTGAAAGAGATCCGGTATATGTGAGTATGGTAACCACACCGGGCAGAAACATCTGTGATATGGAGGTAAGATATGACCGTTTTTACCGCGACCCTCAACCAGACTTCTTTTTTATTGTTATTTATCGCGCTGGGCTATGTACTGTCTAAGTGGAAATACATCCCGGACAACACACCGGCTGCCCTGTCTAAGCTGGAAAACTACATATTCATCCCCGCATTGGTGCTGGGGACCTTTATCGACAATTTTACTGTCCAAAAGTTGTCAGTGGCCTGGGAGCTGGTCTTGTACGGTTTTGCTCTTGGTATTATTTTCATAGGACTGTCGCTATTGTGTGTTCGCCTTTGCAGCAAAGATAAATATGAGCGCAGCATTTATACCTACGGGCTGTGTTTTTCCAACTTTGGCTTTATGGGAAACGCGGTAGTAAGCGCACTGTTTCCTGACATTTTTACGGAGTACCTGATCTTTACTCTGCCTCTATGGGTACTGATCTATCTCTGGGGTGTGCCGGTCCTGCTGCTTGGGGACAGTTCCGGCAAAATGACACTGGCACAACGCATAAAAAGCTTTGTAAATCCCATGTTTCTATGCATGCTGATCGGCATGCTGATCGGCGTACTGGATATCCCCATACCCAATTTCATCAGCGCTGCTGTTTCCGCAGCAGGCAACTGTATGTCGCCCATCGCCATGCTGCTGACAGGTATGACCATTGCGCGTTTTAACCTGGGAGACATTCTGAAAAACAAAGGTATCTATCTGGTCACGGCGCTGCGGCTGATTATTTTCCCACTGCTTTACCTTGCCGCAATCACCGTAATTCCCCAGCCGGAGACCTTTGCCATCTGCTCTGTCAGCTCCCTCGCGATGCCCCTTGGTCTCAATACCATTATCATTCCCAGCGCCTTGGGGAAGGATACAAAGACAGCCGCCGGTATGGCGCTGGTCTCCCACATTCTCTCCTGCCTGACGATTCCGGTCATTTTTACAGTTTACGGATATTGGATCCTGCGATAATTCAGCAAATAGTTCCTTCATACCTGACACACGGGCATCCGATTCACCGTATATCCGAAACGGCAGGCTGGTTGGCCTTATATATGTAGGGCAGGGGCATGTTCCCACCCTTTTGGTCCGTTTTGCTCTCTTTTGCCGCGCGGTGACAATCCGGTTTAACCGGGTCTTGCATCTTGGCAGGAAACATATTATAATGGTGCAAAACCACAAGCAAAGAGAGTGTTACTATGATCGACCACAACGCCCCTGTCCCTGCGTATATGCAGCTTATGAACCATTTTTCAGAGGCAATCACCCAGGGTAAGTACCAGCCCGGGGATAGACTCCCCTCCGAAAGCGCTATGTGCCGGCAATTTGGTGTCAGCCGTACCACGGTGCGGCAGGCTTTGCTGCTTATGGCGCAGAAGGGTCTGGTTTTCTCTGTTCATGGAAGAGGTTCCTTTGTGAAAACCCCGGCTATTAACAACGAGCTGACCAGGATCACCAGCTTCAGCCAAGTGCTGCAGCAAAAAGGTCTGAATGGACATACCCGTATCTATGCGTATATTCCCCAAGTCACCGAACAACACCCACTTCTTGGCAAAAATGTAGCATCCCTGGAATTGGTCGGCTATATCTCCAACGCGCCGGTGGTATATTACCGTTCCTTATTTAACTCTGACCTGGGCAAGCAGATGTGGCAGGTTTCCAAGCAGGCAGAAAGCAGCGGCGCAGCCTTTTCCACATACGATCTGTACGCAAAAATCGATGTACCCCGATCTGGTATTGAGCAAACAGTCCGGGCGATCAATGCAACAGAAGAATTGGCGGAAATTTTAAATGTTCCCGTTGGAATGGCGCTGATCACCTTGGAATCCATCTACTACGGGCCGGATGGGACAGCCCTGGAATTTAAAACCGGTTATTACCGTTCCGATGTCTACTCGTTTAATTTACAAAGAAATGCATGAATACACCGTGGAGCCGGAAACTGCTCCACGGTTTTTTTGTAAAACATCTTGACAGGCCATCCCCATGGTGCTATACTCAGCATAACTTGTAATAACAAGTTATGCTGAGTATTTGTGATTGAAGGAGGATTATCTATGAAAGACACATTAAGAATCATCTCCCCTAATGGCCACCTGGGCTTTGCCCCCACCAAGGAGGAGAGTTTCTGGATCGGTGCCGCTACCAAGCCTGACTACTACTGCTGCGATTCCGGCAGTGATGACATTGGCCCTGTGCCTCTGGGTGCTGACAAGTGCGCAAGCCACCCCGACTGGCAGTATCATGACCTGGAGCTGATGCTCCTGGCTTCCCGTGAACAGGGTGTACCTATGATTATCGGCTCCGCCGGCGATACCGGCACCAACAGCCGCGTGGATATGTATGTAGACATGATCCGCGACATGGCCAAGAAGCACAACCTGAAAAAGTTCAGGCTGGCTTACTTCTACTCAGAAGTGGATAAGGAGTACCTGTGCAAGAAGATGCTGGCCGGTGAAAAGATCGAGGGTCTGGATGGCCGCAGCGATCTGACTATCGAGGAGCTGGATGCCACCACCCGTATCGTCGGTGTCGCCGGTGTACATCCCTTTGTTAAGGCTCTCGAGATGGGTGCCGATGTTATCATCGGCGGCCGCACCAGCGATGCCTGCGTGTTCGCAGCCGCCGCGATCCACGAAGGCTTCCCCGAAAATGTTTCCTACTATGCCGGTAAGGTTCTGGAGTGCGCCTCCTTCTGCTGTGAGCCCTACGGCGCTAAGGAATCTGTCATCGGCACCATCTCCAAGGACGATGTGAAAGTTACCGCTATGGCCCCCTTCCAGCGCTGTACCATCGCTTCTGTAGCCGGACACGCTATGTACGAGCGTACCAACCCTTATTATGAGTATGTTGCCGGCGGCTGCATGGACATGAGCGAGTGCGTCTATGAGCAGTACGACGAGAAGACCTGCCGTATCACCAACCCCAAGTTCATTCCTATCGACGGCCGTGTCAAAGTCAAGCTGGAAGGCTCCGGTTATGTAGGCAAGCGCTACATGGGCATGGCCGGTATCCGCGATCCCTACACCATCAAGAACATTGACAAGGTCATCGACTGGGCAAAGTCCCAGGTCGCTGAGCGTCACCCCAACGAAAAGTATGAGCTGAGCTACCGTATCTTCGGTAAGAACGGCGTTATGGGCGATCTGGAACCCATTAAGGAAATCAAGTCCCACGAGCTGCTTGTTCTGGTGGAAGGCGTTGCCGCGGATGCAAAGCTGGCAGAGGAAGTTACCCTGATCGGTATGCGTCAGATCTTCTACGCCCGCCTGCCCGAGGTTAAGGGAACCGCCGGTACTGCCGCCTTCGTTCTGGACGAGGTTACCCCCATCTCCGACGCTTATGTCTGGACCATGGACCATACCGTTGAAGTAGACGATCCGTTGGAGCTGTTCCCCATTTCCATGATCGAAATTGGCTAAAGGAGGATATCAATTATGAAGACAATCAAGCTTGTTGATCTGGCTAAGACCATCCGCAGCAAAAACGCGGGCACTGACCGCATCACCTTTGACATTATTTTCCGTGACCCTGCCAACTATGAGATGGTCAAGAGAAGCGGCGTTCTGAACCGTCAGTTCATCGCCGAACTGTATGGCATTCCCGACAGCCGTATTGCTGATTTTGTGGAATTTGACCCCGGCTATGCCATCAAATTCACCATTAACCGGCTGAAGCCCTCCGGCTCCTTCGGCGAAGGCGATATTTTCGGTTGCCAGCAGTATCCCCCGCTGCTGGATGTTGAGATTCCCGTAGAGGAGTAATTTGAATTCTCTGTGTCCGAAGGAAAAACCTTCGGGCACAGAGGCTGCAGAAACACCTTGAAGTCCCCAGGGTTTCAAGGTGTTTCCCATTGGCTGTCCTATTACACGATGTTACGGTTTGGTTGGTAATACTTATGAATCTTTCTCTTTCTGCAATTCTGGGAATGGCTGCTGCATTGGCACTGATTCTTACCGCGGGTGTCTACGCCGGCAAAAGGGTACGAAGCGGTCAGGATTTCAATACCGGAAGTAATATGGGAGTCTCTATGGTCGCCGGTTCCCTGATCGGAACATTGGTGGGCGGTGCTTCTACCATTGGCACCGCCCAGCTGGCATTCAATTACGGTTTCTCAGCCTGGTGGTTTTCTCTGGGCGGTGGAATCGGCCTGCTGATCATGGCTGTCTTTTTTGCCAGGCCACTGCATGACAGCGGTCTTGTTACCCTGCCCCAGATGCTTACCAGAGAGTACGGGAAAAAGGCCGCTACAACAGCCGCCATCCTCATGTCCCTGGGTACCTTTATGAGCATCGTATCCCAACTGCTATCGGGTGTCGCGCTGGTCACAACCCTGTATCCCCTCCCTGCGGCTGCCGCTATGGCGATCGTGGTGGCATTGATGATCGTATATGTGGTATTCGGCGGCGCCTGGGGCGCTGGCATGGTGGGCATTGTAAAAACAGTGCTTTTATATGTTGCCACCTTTGTATGCGGCATTGTCTCTTTAGAGCTTGCAGGGGGATTGAACGCCATTACGCAAGTGCTGCCTGCACACCGGTATTTCAATCTTTTTGCCCGGGGCTATTGGAAGGACGGCGGTGCCGGTGCCTCCCTGGTCTTTGGGGTGCTGACGACCCAATCTTATATCCTGCCTATCGTTTCGGCCCGTGATCTGAAGTGCGCCAAATCAGGTGCCGTACTGGGCGGAATACTGACTACCGTGATCGGGCTGGCAGGTATCTTTGTGGGGTTATACATGCGTGTCCACATGCCGGATACGGAAGCCGCTGTTGTCCTTCCCCAATTTATTCTCACCTGCCTGCCGGACTTCCTTGGGGGCGTGATTCTGGCCACACTGCTGATTGCCCTTGTGGGAACCGGCGCAGGGCTGGCTCTGGGAATCAGTTCCATGCTGTGCAATGACATCTTCAAAGCTCTGCTCCGGCCCAACGCCACAGGCAGGGAATGCCTCCGCTTTTCCCGTTGTGTGATCGTTGTAATTCTGATAGCAGCCGCGTGCTTCGGCATGGGAGAGGCAGGCTCCATGATTCTCAGTTGGAGTTTCCTGTCCATGGGACTTCGGGGCGCAGTCGCCTTTGCGCCGCTGTGCTTTGCCCTGTTCTGTCCTGGGTGTATCAACACAAAATTCGCTATCGCTGCCATTGCCGGTGGGCCTGTCTTGGTAATCGCAGGGTCATTCCTGCTTCCGGAACACATTGACCCGCTATTTTTGGGCATGGGCGGCTCGTGGCTGATCTGCTTTGCAGGCTGGCTGCATGGCAAAAAACAAAAACCATCAACACCCTGAATGCAGCCGCAATACACAGGTTTTTGCTGTCTTTTTCCGAATCCCGTGCAATACTGGCAGAAAAAGATATGTCCCTTTGGAGAGATGCCATGATTGGGTCGGGTACGCTTATCAACACGGCTGCAGCTGTCGCAGGCGGTGTGCTGAAATGCATACTGGTAGTGGAAAACGGAAATATTGCCACACGAAGGACAATGCTGCTGATTTCTGTTTTGGTGGAATTATGACAGTTTTTTCTCGTAAAGTAACTGAGTCCCCGGATTGCTCCGGGGACTCTGACATATTTATGATGGTCATACCATCTCTTAAAATTTCCTACGGATCACTGCCGTTCCTTTTTCCAGCAGGGCAGCCGTTCCCTTTCCCAATGCCTGCCGCAGCAGGGAATATTCCGTTTGGATGCTGTGGGGTACGGCCCAGGCACCGGCATCTGTGCCGGGCGCTACCAAGCCGCCTATTGCGGCAAACCTACTTACATTCTCAAGGGCGCTGTCCAATATTTTTTCTACATCTGCTTCTGAAAAGCGGCCTGTCCCCCGCAGATTGCCAATGGTGCTGAGGGTCGGAACCCACACCGTCCCGGCTTCCGCCATGGCGTGCAGCGCTTCATCATTCAGATACGCCCCATGCTCCACAGAATCCACTCCTGCTTCTGCCGCAGCCAGCACATTCCGTGCTCCATTGCCGTGGACGGAAACCGCCATACCCTCCTGGTGGGCAATGTGGATCAATTCTTTGATCTCTGCCGATTCCAGACCCTCCTCGGTCAACACACCGAAGTGGTCAAAATCCATCAGTCCGGAGATCATAATTTTAATGAAGTCCGCGCCGGCTTCCCGGTTCTGCCGTACCAGCGCCGCAAATTCTTTTGCCGTTTCAAAGGGTTTTCCGATGATACCCCCGTAGTGACCCTTTTTGTAAAGGGACGCCAAGGGTGTGCGGTAGGTGATGCCGTAGTCCTTTGCCAACTCCCGGGCTGCCTTGCCTACACCCCAGCGGTCACCGCAGTCTCTGAGGTATGTAAAGCCCGCGGCCCGGTAATTTCCCAGAACTGACCGGATCCATGGGATATCCACCTGCCCGCTGTGCCGGGCAATGGCGCTTTTCCAATACTGCCCGTCCAGCACCATATGGATATGACAATCTACCATAACCTTCTCCTTAAAAACCCAGGGGCAGCAACGCTGCCCCTGATCCTATATCCTATACGCCCAACAGGGCCTTTGCGAACAAGAAATACACCAGCAGGGAAAGGGCATCGACGATGGTAGAAATAAACGGACTTGCCATTACCGCAGGATCCAGATGCATGGCCTTCGCAGCCATAGGCAGGGCGCATCCCACCAGCTTGGCGATCACAACGGTCACTGCCAGGGTCAGACACACTACCGCGTCTACCGCAACGGTGATATCTCCATTTCCCATCATCAGCCGGTCCACCAGCAGTATTTTTACGAAGCATACCGCTGCCAGGGCCACGCCGCACAGCACGGCAGTGCGCAGTTCTTTCCACAGCACCCGCCACAGATCCCTAAGCTGCAGCTCATCCAGGCTCAGGGCACGGATGACCGTCACCGAGGACTGGGAGCCGGAGTTACCGCCAGTACCCATCAGCATAGGAATAAAGGCAGTCAGGGCCACCTGGGCAGCCAACGCGCCTTCGAAGGCTGTAATGATGAGTCCTGTAAAAGTAGCGGACACCATCAAGATCATCAGCCAGGGTACGCGGTTTTTGAATAGCTCAAAGGACGAGCTTCGAAGATAGGTCTTTTCCGAGGGCGTGATGGCGCTCATCAGCTCCATATCCTCGGTAGCCTCTTCTTCCATAACATCCATGGCATCGTCGAAGGTCACAATACCGACCATTCGGTTTTCACCGTCCACCACAGGCAGCGCCAGGAAGTTATACTTACTGAGCATCCTGGCTGCTTCTTCCTTATCTGTCTGGGTAGTGACTGAGATCAGATTGGTGAACATCAGCTCCGAGATCAGCATTTCATCATCCGGCGCCAGCAGCAGATCCTTAACGGTAACCATGCCGATCAAGGTCCTATTCTTGGTCACATAGCAGGTGTAGATAGTCTCCTTGTCCACACCCTGCCGGCGAATCCGCAGAATCGCTTCCTCTACGGTCATCTCCGGCCGCAGGGAAACATATTCGGTAGTCATAATAGAGCCTGCTGTATTTTCTTCATAGCGCAAAAGCTGGTTGATTGCATTGCGCATTTCGGGGTCTGCCTGGCGCAGGATACGCTTGACCACATTGGCCGGCATTTCCTCTACCAGGTCTGCCGCGTCGTCCGCGTAAAGTTCGTCGACGATCTCCTTCAGCTCGTTATCCGAAAACCCCCGAATCAGCAGTTCCTGGGCATCGGTCTCCATTTCCACAAAGGTTTCTGCCGCCAGCTCCTTGGGAAGCAGACGGAACAGAAGGGGTATCTGCTTTTCCTCCAGACCGCTGAAGATCCCCGCAACATCATTGGGGTTCATGGTCACAAGAATGTCACGCAGGGTAGCGTACTTCTTGTCTGTCAGCATCTGGATCAGCGCTTTTTCCATAATTTCAAAACGCTCTGCCACTGTGTTTCCTCCTTACAAATAAAATAAGTTGTAAGGCAGTAACACCCCATTAAATCGACAGTCCCACCATGGACCGTCTACTTCGGCCGGGTATACTGCCGCCTGAGCCTGTTTCCATGGTGTCCCTCCTTTTTTCTGCACAGATATCTTTATTTTATTCCGCAAAGTACCGGTTGTCAACCTTGACGGACAGGAATTCTCCCTATAAAATATAAGAAATCATCCTTTGGGGAGTGTTGTTATGGGAATCCGGGTTGCCACCGAAGAAGATCTGGAACAGATCCTGTCCATTTACGGACCTTATGTGGAAAATACCACCGTCAGCTTTGAGTATGAGGCCCCCACTATGGAGGAATTCCGCGCCCGCTTTCAGGAGATCACCAAGCAGTTTCCCTGGCTGGTGTGGGAGGAAGGCGGCAGCATTGCCGGCTATACCTATGCCTGCGCCCCCTTTTCCCGGGCCGCTTACCGATGGTGCGCGGAGCCTTCCATCTACCTGCGCCCGGGATTCCATGGCAAGGGGATC
Source organism: Faecousia sp. (assembly GCA_045611945.1). GTDB lineage: Bacteria > Bacillota > Clostridia > Oscillospirales > Oscillospiraceae > Faecousia. The sequence goes on from JAZKYA010000093.1 coordinate 18,112, forward strand.
GGAAGAAAGCTGTACAATGCTCTGGAAACGCTCCTTCGTATGCAGGGTTACCGGCTCAGCTATGCCATCATCACCACGGAAAACGCGGCCTCTCTGGCCTTTCACAGGGCCATGGGGTATACCCATCTGGCGGAATTTTCCCGCTGCGCATATAAGCATGGGAAGTGTCTGGGCATCATCTGGATGGAAAAACGGTTGATTTCTGCCGAAATGCCCAGTAATGCCCCGGTAAGCTTTCCAAATTTTGTGAAAAACAGAAAAAACTTTACAGAGATTTTAGACAATTTGTCCCTTTCTTAATCGCAGAAAATATGGTATGTTATGCATGGAGAATTATGATCGGCGAACCGTGTTCCCGATGTCTGCAATACCTGCGCAATCAATTCATCATAAGGAGCTGTAACCATGTATTTTCAGAAAAAACGCTGCATCGCAATGCTTCTGGCCGGCGGCCAGGGCAGCCGTCTGAAGGTCCTGACAGAGAAAACCGCCAAGCCCGCCGTACCCTTTGGCGGCAAATACCGCATCATTGACTTTCCCCTTTCCAACTGCGTCAATTCCGGTATCGATACCGTGGGCATTCTGACACAGTATCAGCCCCTGGAGCTGAATGAGTATATCGGCAACGGCCAGCCCTGGGGTCTGAACAAGACCCATAGCTGCGCCCAGGTGCTGCCCCCCTATGAACGCCACGACAAGAAAAGCGGCTGGTATAAGGGTACTGCCAATGCCATCTATCAGAACATCGACTTCATTGAGCGCTTTGACCCCGACTATGTGGTCATCCTTTCCGGCGACCATATCTATAAAATGGACTACGCCGCTATGGTGGAATACCACGAAAAGAACAACGCTTCCTGCACCATCGCTGTGCGTACCGTACCGCTAAAGGAAGCCTCCCGTTTTGGTATTCTGAACACCAACCCCGACAACTCCATCTATGAGTTTGAGGAAAAGCCCAAAAAACCCAAGTCCACCAACGCCTCCATGGGTATCTATGTATTCAACTGGAGCGTTCTGCGGGACGCGCTGATCGCCGATGAGGACGATGAGAAGTCCTCCAACGACTTCGGCAAGAATATAATCCCCAACCTTCTGAACGCGGGCCACAAAATGATGGCCTACAATTTCGACGGCTACTGGAAGGATGTGGGTACCATCGACTCCCTGTGGGAGGCTAATATGGAGCTTCTGGGCAAGGACCCCGCATTCAATATCCGCGGTGACGAACATACCAAAATCTACGCCCGTAACGACGCGCTGCCCTCCTCTTACATCGACGAGAATGCCAAAACCGTCAACTGCTTCATCGCTGAAGGCAGCGAGGTCTACGGCACAGTTCGTCACAGTGTGATCTCTGTAGGCTGCTACATTGGCGAGGACGCGCTGGTGGAGGACAGTGTTGTCATGCCCGGTGTGGTCATTGAATCCGGCGCCATTGTCCGTCATGCCATCCTGGGCGAAAACAGCAAGGTCTGCCGCAACGCGGTTGTGGGCGGTGCCTTTGACGAAAACGAAGACAAGCAAATCAGCGTCACATCCAAGGGCGCTGTCGTAGAAGCCAACACCGTGCTGCTGCCCGGTGAAATGCTGTAAGGAGGGAAACCGCTATGAAAGCAATGGGTATTATTTTCGCAAATGACGGCACCATCGGTTCCCTGACCGAAAAGCGCACCATGGCCAGCCTTCCATTCGGCGGCCGCTACCGCCAGGTGGACTTTGCCCTTTCCAACCTCTGCGCCGCCGGCATCCGCCATGTAGGCATTATCACCCGGCACAGCTACCAAAGTCTGATGAACCACATCGGCTCCGGTGAGGAATGGGGGTTGGAGATGGAAGAGGGCGGTCTGGAGTTTCTGACCCCCTATGCCATGAGCCGTACCGACAACTACCGTGGCAAGCTGGAATCCCTGTATTCCGCCATGGCCTTCCTGGAATATGGCAGGGAGGACGAGTATGTTGTCATGATCGACTCCGCCATTCTGAGTAACATCAATCTGGAAGATGTTCTGGATGCCCACATCGCCAGCGGCAAGGCGCTGACCGTCGTGACCAAGGCAGGCATTGCCAACGGCACCAAGCAGCTTGATCTGGCGCTGAAGCTGAATGGGGACGGTTCCATTGCCGATATGGCCGTAGACTATGTAGCCCCCGCTGATTATCTTGCCTCTATGGATATCTTCGTTCTGAGCAAGAAGTGGCTGGTCCACCAGGTCAAGGAGCATATTGCCCATGCCCTGTACCACATGGACCGGGACCTGGTTCTGGGTTTGTGGCACAGCGATCCTGCCGCCATCAATGTATACCAGTTTAAGGGCCATGCAATGTTCAATGAATCTGTGGAAGAATATTTCAGCAACTCCCTGTCACTGAACTGCAAGCAGATCCGTGACGACCTGTTCCACTATAACCATCCTGTCTATACCAAGGTCCGCGACCGGGTGCCCAGTTACTACGGTGAGGACTGTCAGATCGAAAACTGCATCGTTGCCGATGGCTGCATGCTGGAGGGTGAGGTAGAGAACTCTGTTCTGTTCCGCCAGGTTACCGTCTGCGAAGGCGCTGAGGTGGAGGATTGCATCATTATGAACGACGCCGTCATCGGTGAGGGCGCTGAGCTGAAATATGTGATTCTGGACAAGGATGTTGTGGTGCGTCCCGGTGCCAAACTGATTGGCTCTCCCAACGCGCCCATCATTATCAGAAGAGGAGAAATCGTATGAAAATCGCCATTCTGGCTTCCGAAGGCGCGCCCTATGCCAAATCCGGCGGTCTGGGCGATGTAATGGAAGCGCTCCCCGCTGCCCTTGCCCGAATCCCCGGCAATGAGGTGGTGCTGATCCTGCCCTACTATAAGAAAATCCTGGAAAACGAAGCATACCAGGTGGAGCGGATCTTTGCCTTTGAGACCAACCTGGGCTGGCGCAGGCAGTACACCGGCGTTATGAAGCTTATGAACCGTACCGACGGCGTGCAGGTCTACTTCATTGATAACCTGTACTACTTCGGCGGCCGCAGCGGCGCTATTTACGGCGACGGTGACGATTCCGAACGCTATGCCTACTTCTCCAAGGCCTGTCTGGATACCCTCAGCGCTGTGGGTTTCATCCCCGATGTGATCCAGTGCAATGACTGGCAGACGGCCTTAGTTCCCACCTTCCTCAACGCCATGTACCGCCCCGTATTCCCCAACACCAAGATCATGTTCACCATTCACAATGTGGAATATCAGGGCTGGGCCAGCGGCGACTTCTTCGACGATGTGCTGGGTCTGCCCTGGAACTGGCGGGGTACGCTTGATATGGGTGGCTCGGTGAATATGATGAAGGGTGCGATCGAGACCGCCGATCTGGTAACCACCGTTTCTGAGACCTATGCCCGGGAGCTGATGTATCCCTACTACGCCCACGGTCTGGACGGTATCCTTTCCAATGCCGCCTGGAAACTCACCGGCATCACTAACGGCATTGATGTGAGAACATTCAACCCTGAAACCGACCCTGCCCTGCCTGCCCACTATAACGCTGATACCTTTATCGAAGGGAAGGCTGCCTGCAAGGCCGCGCTTCAGGAGGAAGTGGGTCTGCCGGTAGCACCGGATGTGCCGCTGATGGTCATGGTCACCCGGCTGGCGGGCCATAAGGGCCTGGATCTGTTGTGCTATATTGCACGCCGCCTGATGCACGAGGAGAATGCCCAGCTTCTGATTCTGGGTACAGGCGAAGCCCAGTATGAGTCCTTCTTCCGGGATCTGGCCGCGGAATTCCCCAACCGGATGGCTGCCAAGATCACCTTCAACCTGGGTCTGGCTGCCCGGATCTACGCCGGCGGCGACATCTACCTGATGCCCTCCAAGAGCGAACCCTGCGGTCTGAGCCAGATGAACGCCATGCGCTACGGCACTGTTCCTGTTGTCCACGCCACCGGCGGTCTGAAGGACACCGTTCCCGGCGCTGACGCAAACGGTCAGAACGGCCTGGGCTTCACCTTCCAGAGCTACAATGGCGACGACTTCTACGCGGCTCTGAAGCGCTGTCTGGACCTCTACAACTACAACCGGGAGGCTTTCCATGACCTGCAGCGCAGCGATATGCGCCAGGACTTCAGCTGGGACAAACCTGCCCAGAAATATATGGATCTGTTCTACCGGATGCTGGGTTAATCTCATAACAAAAGGGGCTGTTACAGCCCCTTTTTTCTTGACCTTTCGAGCCAAATCGGGTATTCTATTACCTGTGAAATAACAAATAACAGGAGCGACTCATGCGCATTTTATATGATTCTAAAAACCTCTGCCACAAAGATCCCTTTGGTACACTGCTGCCGGACCAGGAATGCACCCTGCATATCCATGTTCCCTCTACCGTGGGCGCAACGGCTGTCCAGTGCTTGATTCGTTTGGACAGCGGTACCGAAGAAATGATTGCCAGCATGACCCTCTTGGAGCGCAAGGGCTCTTATGATATTTTCCGCGGTACATTTTCTCTGAAACAGCCCGGCCTGTATTTCTACTATTTCCGGGTCATGACCCCGGGCAATGCCTTCCGGCTGTTCAAAGCCGGAAATGATACCAACATGGAAGCCGGCGGCCTGTGGCAGGTCAGCTGTATCCCTGCTGACTTCACCACCCCCGAATGGGCCAAGGGCGCTATCATCTACCAGGTCTTTCCCGACCGCTTTTTTAAGGACGGGGAGTGCGATCTGACCGGCAAGCTGGAGCCATATACCGTCCACAAAAGCTGGGACGAAGAGGTAGACTGGCAGCCCACGCCCGAGGGCAAAGTGCTGAACAATGACTTCTATGGCGGTAACTTCAAGGGCATCCAGAGCAAGCTGCCCTATATTGCCTCCATGGGCGCTACCATTTTGTACCTGAACCCCATTAGCAAGAGCTTTTCCAGCCACCGCTATGATACCGGCGACTATAAGACTCCGGACCCCATGCTGGGTACAGCCGAGGATTTCACCGCCCTGTGCGACGCGGCCCATAAGCTGGGCATCAAAGTGATTCTGGATGGCGTGTACTCCCACACCGGCTCTGACAGCCTGTATTTTAACCGGGAGGGCCATTTCCCAGGTATCGGTGCTTACCAGTCCAAGGAATCTCCCTATTACTCCTGGTACAATTTCCACCATTACCCCGATTCCTACCAGAGCTGGTGGAATTTCGACACCCTGCCCACCGTCAAAAAAATGGACCCTGCGTTTCTGGAATACATCATCTCCGGCGAGGACAGTGTGGTGGCCCATTGGCTGAAACTGGGCGCTGACGGTTTCCGTCTGGATGTGGTGGACGAACTGCCGGATGCCTTTACCCTGCTGCTGAAGCAGCGGATCCGGCAGCTTAAGCCCGATGCCCTGCTGGTCGGCGAGGTGTGGGAGGATGCCTCCAACAAGATGGCCTACGGTCAGCGCCGCCGCTATTTCGTGGACGGGATGCTGGACTCCGTGATGAACTACCCCTTCCGCACCGCCATATTGAAATTCCTCCGGGGTGAGGATGACGGCAACCAGATCAAAGATACCGTTATGACCATTCTGGAAAACTATCCACCTCAAGTGGTTGCCTGCAACATGAATCTGCTGGGCACTCACGACACGCCCCGTATTCTGACCGCGCTGGTAGATGCCTTCGAGGGCAGCCGGGAGGAACAAGCTAACCGCTTCCTGTCTGACGGACAGTTAATGCTTGCGAAAGAGCGGCTTCTGATGGCTACCTTCCTGCAATATATGCTGCCCGGCTCCCCCAGCCTGTACTATGCCGATGAAGCCGGCATGGAGGGCCACAAAGACCCCTTCAACCGCCGGCCCTACCCCTGGTATCGGGAAGATCCCCACCTGCTGCGGCACTTCCGCTGTCTGGGCAAACTGCGTAAAGAACAGGATGCCTTGCGCCTGGGCAATACCCACTTCTTCCGTTTCTGGAACGGCAAGCTGGGTTTCAGCCGCAGCCTGAACGGTTGTCATGCGCGGGTCTATGTGAACCACAGCGACACCCATTGGGAAATCCCCGGCGGCAAGCTGCTCTATGGCCATAACCTGCGTACCGCAGCGCCAAGCTATTTGAATCTGGCCCCTATGGGCTTCTGCGTCACGGTGGAGGAATGATATGGAAAAGGAAATGTTTCTTTCCGGCTACTGCCGGGCATTGGACCAAAGCCGCATGGTAGAGGTAGAAATTCTGGATAAGGAAGTAAACGCCGACTGCGCTTACCCCGATTGCCCCCATGCCGCCAGCTGCCAGATCGCCGAAAAGATCCGAGAAGCCATATAAGCGAAAACGGCGTGTTGCAAAATACGCAAAATCCATAATAGAATCCGTAGGGGCGACGATTCGTCGCCCGCTGGCGGCCATTGGCCGCCTCTACATCCGCAAGATGTAAACATTTCCATAGTTTTAGGGACTGTTGCTTTATTTTGCAACAGTCCCCTTTATCAGCTTTCCATTTGTTTTCCCAAAAAGCCTGCTACGGTCTGGGCCAGCTTCTGATCGGATTCCTGCAAGGGCTGGCTGTTCTCATTCATCAGGAGCATAACACAGCCCATCAGGTCGCCCTGGGACAAAATGGGTGAAGCCACACCCAGATAGTATTTATCAGAGCCTTCGCTTGCCCGGATGGGGGCGTCACCGGGCTGGAAACGGTAATTACAGCGTTGCTCCATCAGCCTTTCCAATTCCTGTGAATTAGGCTTATCCATCAGCTCCCGCTTGGGCGCGCCATGGAGGGCAATGATGGAATCCCGGTCAGACACCGCCGCAATGCAGCCGGTGTTCGCGCCGATGGCCTCGCACATCTGGGAGGCAAATTCCTGCAGATCTCCCATGGGAGAATACTTCCGGAAAATCACGCCTCCATCCTTTTCGGTATAGATCTCCAGGGGATCTCCTTCACGGATTTTTAAGGTTCTTCTAATTTCCTTGGGAATCACAATACGGCCTAAGTCGTCCACCCGACGGACGATACCAGTAGCTTTCATATATATCTATCTCCTTATTTTACAAATTACGCTGTTAGTATCTGTAAACACAAGGGATTTATACGCACTAAATCAATGTGTATTTATGAAGGTAACCACCATAAATACATACGAAGTATATGCATCAAAAGGCGTTTTTCTGCCTATGGTATTTTTATTGTATATATGATATACTTAAATCGCAAATAAAACTGTCCCTCGCGAAAAAACAAGCTGTGTTATAACCAACACAGATAACAGAGGAATAATCAATTCGACAAACTTGAATTATGGAGAATACTACAATGCTTGATAAAGTTCATAGAAAACCCCCAAATTTCGTGTTAACAGTAATTTGTTGTGTGATTGTAATTTTTTTAGTGGGCTGTGGACCAGAATCTGAGATAGAGAACACAGAGGATCAGAATTCACAAAATGTTGTCGAGGCTACTACAAACGAAAATAAAGCGGATGATGACGCTGTATTTCATATAGACCTGACAAAGATATCTCCAATGATCCAGGAAAATGTAAGCGAAGATGTAGTTGTAGCAGCAAAAACAGTAATAGCGGGGTTCTTACGATATGAGAATAGTGTTGAGATAGAAGTAAGTGGGAATAGTCAACGATTTTTAAACGATATGGCATATGTGATTCACTGCACTTGTCCAATGTTTGGTGCTTTTACTGATTTTAATGAGATGTCTTCCTATGATGAAGCATCAGGAAAAGTATCATGGGAATTTTTTGTAGAGGAAGCAGAATTTGATAGTAAACTGCAAGCTTTTTATGATGTGACTAAGACATATTTGTCCAATATAAAGTCAACAGATAGCGAAGCAATGCGTGCAATGCTTTTGTATTATGCAGTGATTGACGATTTGAACTATGATTATGATTTGCTTGGCGAGAATTATGAGAAGTTGAGTAAAGAAGAAGCGAATTTGAAATCTTCACCATATTATGTACTTGCAGAAAAAAGTGGTATTTGCACGAATATTGCGCAGGCATATATGTTTTTGTGTACACAGGCGGATATAGCTTGCGGAACGGTTTTACATATGGGTGGTAGTGGTATGCATATGTGGAATATCGTTCAGATCGATGACAAGTTCTATTATTGTGATCCTACTTGGGACGCGAATACCTCTTTTAAATATTTCGGAATCACAGCAGCAGATCGAGCAAGCTGGGCAGGAGGGTATTCGGCAGATGATGGAACAATGCTTTCTATCACAATCCTTGAAAAATACGAGATATCCGATTCTCGATTCGAAGTATTAAGAGGTAAATTGCCAGTAGAAATATCAGAGGTAAAAGTAGATAGAGAATTGCAGACCATTACATTTGTGGGATATGAATATGAATACGTCTTTGAATGCAAAGGGGCTGTGGAGTGACAATGCAGTCTGTGACTTGACATTTACCAACAAACACTTTAACATCATTTATTTCGATATGAAGAATAGATAGATAAATTCCAATATGTCAAACTGTACATAACGCCCTGTGGAGTAACCACGGGGCGTTATTGATCTATATGGGATGTACAGCTTAGTGCTTGCTGCCTAAGACACGATCACCAAAGGCTAGTATTCCACGAATAAAGAGGTCGGATGATATAAGTGTTGTATATGAGGGGTCACCCTCCCTAATCTTGAGGGTTCTCCGAATCTCTTTGGGAATTACAATACGACCAAGGTCGTCTACTCGTCTAACTATTCCTGTTGCCTTCATATATATCTATCTCCTTATTTTACAAATTACGCTGTTAGTATCTGTAAACAGGGGAGAATTATACTGTACAATTTACTTTTTGCTTTTGCCGTGATATGATGAATAAAGGGCGGTGATTATATGGGATATATTCTAACCGAAGAAGAATTGATTGCATATGCAAAGCCCTATTTGAAAGGACGAAGGTTTAAGAAAAAGAATAAGCGCTGGACAAACGATATTGGCGACTTCACCATAAGCTTTTATTTCCAAGGCAGATCATACAGCAAAAAGGAAGATAGGTGACGATCCAATGAAAACATACGATGTTGCCGTTTGTGGCGGCGGTTTTGCGGGAATTTCGGCTGCACTTGCCGCAGCCCGTGAAGGTAAAAATGTGATACTTTTTGAAAAAGAATATATCCTTGGCGGTTTGGGAACAGCCGGTCTGATCGCCATATATTTGCCCCTGTGCGACGGTTTGGGTCATCAGGTTTCTTTCGGTATCGCTGAAGAACTATTGAAACTTTCCATCACTTACGGTGCTGAAGGGAGATATCCGGAAAACTGGATCCATGGTATCGACGGAAAAACCGAAAAAGACAAACGCTATCAAGTGCAGTATAACCCACAATTATTTGCAATTTTAGCAGAAAAGCTGCTTGCTGAAAACAATGTAGATATTCTGTACGGCAGTTATGTCGTCGGTGTCGATACAGAAAGCAACCGTATCACAAAGCTCTACGCTGAAAACAAATCCGGACGAACCGCTTACGCAGCTCATTCTGTCGTCGATGCCACAGGAGATTGCGATATTGCACATCTTTCCGGTGTCCCTACCGCTGTATTTAAGCAAGGAAATATTCTTGCCGCTTGGTATTATTATTCAGATCAAACCGGATATCATCTGCAAATGGTTGGTGTATCAGATGTACCCGACGCAGAGCGTACCGGAAACGAGAGCAAACCGCTTATGAACCGCCGTTTCTCCGGGCTTGATGGGAAAGAGCTTTCTGAAATGATTTGTCTTTCGCACCAAAAAACCCTGGAGCACTGGCTGAAGAAAAGAGAGACTGACAAAAATATTGTCCTTTCCACCATATCCACCATACCGCAAATTCGTATGACACGGAAAATTGTGGGCGAATACGAATTGACGCACACCCAAATGCATACTTATTTTGAAGATTCTATCGGTATGGTTTCCAACTGGAAGGTCCGTGGCCCTGTTTATGAAGTTCCTTTCAGGACCCTCTATAACAAAGAAATGAAAAATTTGATTGTTGCGGGACGCTGTACCTCCGTAAACGAAACCCTGTGGGATGTTATGCGTGTCATTCCCTGTTGTGCGGTAACCGGTCAGGCGGCAGGCACTGCCGCAGCAATGACGGACGATTTCAGCACTCTGGATGTTTCAAAGCTGCAGCAGAAGCTTCGTGAAAACGGTGTTGTTATCCACGAAACAGATTTACATATCTAAAAGGCAAAACCTCCGGCATTGCACATTGCGGTGCCGGAGGTTTTGCCTTACATATGCCAATTAAAGAGCCGCTAAATGATTTTAGCTCAGCAGACTTGCCAGATAATCGTACCAGGCCTGGGTATTGGCAGAGGAAGAGTTCACCATAAACACAATATCATCAAACTGGTAATTACTGTAGAAATCGTGGATGTTCATATCCGCATGGCGCGGATCAATTACCACAATATTTCCGTAATGCTCCGTAAGGTAGGTAACAAAGGCATTGCCAAAAGAGTCCTTGATTACCAGAACTGACTTATCTTGAGGATTCTCCGGCACATTGATCACGGTGTAGGGATTGTCACCGCAGATGAACGCTACATAATTGCTGTAATCGGTCATAATGCATTTATCCCACTCGGAATAGGTGTCATTGCCGAAAAAGACCTTCATGGTGCAGGACTTGGTGGGCAGATACGCCTCTACAGTATCGAAAAATCTGCCTACCCGGTCATCGCCGGTGTAATTGTACATGGAACCAATGTATCCATCATTCAGGACCTTCATCTCTAAAGAATCAATGGGTACAGGTGTCATGCCAACAGATTTTATAAACTCCGAATAAGCGTAGTACGCCCCACGGTGCGTCCAGTGGTGGTCGCTTCTGAAGAACAGGTATTCATCCGCATGCTCCAGAAATACATTTTTTAGATTTACAAAATTTACATTGTCTGTCACCGGCTCTTCCATCTGGTCCAGAATGCTGCCTTGATCAGAAATCTGCTTAGCGACCGCCGGATCGGTAATGGTAATAGTAGAAAGCGGGCCGATCACCACGCTCATTCGGGATTCCGGGAAGAGCTGTGCATAAAGATCATAAAGCTTGGCATAGCCATCTGCGCATTCCTGGGAGAAATAGGACTGGGAGTGGGCAGCGCCATCGTAGATAATCATGCCATTGGGCAGGAAATCCACCGGCTTCGCCTGGGGGACTTCAATCACTACCGCATCGACTGTGATCTGGCACTGGGCGCTGTAGGTTTCTCCGGCCCGGGTTACTGTAGCGGTAAGCACAGTGCTGCCTGCGGTGTCGCCCATTACAGTAGCAGTATTGTCCCCATTATCAGTAACAGTGATACCGCTGTCACCGGTCACTTCCCAACGCAGATCCTCAAAGCCTTCTCCAACAGCAGCTATGATCACACAGGATGCGCCTGCGGTAAAAGAGGCTGAATCCGCGGAAAGCGTGATTGGTACTACCGGGACGGTTTCTACAGGAACTGTCGTCTCCACCGTAGCCCCTACCGTTGTTTCCGGCGGTGCCTCGGTATTCTGGGGAACGGTGGGAAGCGGTGGCAGCGTGGGCAGAGTCAGTTCTATCGGTCCTTCTTCGTGGCCAGGGTTGGGGTCTACGATCACGGAAATACCCTCCCGGGCATGAATCAGGGACAGGGATTTCAGCGTATCCATCTTTTGGGATACGGTCACCATAGCATCCCGGCCCAGGAATGTATCGGAAATGAAATCGCTGATCCCGGCAAAATACTCACCGCTGAGCAGGGTGTTCACAGAAAAATCGGGCATGGCTGCAAGGTTACGGTTTTCTGTTACGGATACTGTAGGGCGCTCAGTCTGGCAAATATTCAGTACCGCAACGCAGACGAGCAAGAGAAGAACGACCGCAAGTACGATCTTGTCAATGAATTTATCTTTCATTCATCCCGCCGCCTTTCCTAGAATTTAAAGTAGATAAACGGATTGTAAGAATCGCCTACCAGCCGTACGGTACAAAGGGCAAACAAAGCCAGGATCACAAGGGTTTTGACCAAGCGGTCCAGAGCATAGGCAGCCGTCTCCCCAAAGTCGGAATACAGTCTCCTGCGGATGACATTCATCACCGTTTTCGCCAGGGGCATGCTGCACAGGAACGCGGCAATCAGAAGAATGCCGTTTTCATAGAGCATGGAAACGACATAAACATTGGACACTCCGCCGGTGCCGATACCGAACAGATATCCCAGATTGGCAAACAAATTTGTTTCGTGGTAGAAAATAGCGAAGCCAAAGAGCGTGATGAATACGAAAAGCACCCGCTGGAAAATCTCCGTCACCAGACCGGCATGCTTCTTGTAGAGCTTCTCCAGCACAAACTTTTCCAGGATCAGCCAGAAGCCGTAATACACACCCCACAGCACATAGCTCCAGTTGGCACCGTGCCAAAGGCCGGTTGAGAACCAAACCACCGATAAGGCAATGATGGTAGGCAGGGCCTTTGCGGCAGACTTATGACCCGCGCTTTTCAGCGACTTAGCCAGCTTGGTAATGCCCTTGGAGCGCATGACGGGATAGAACAGGTAATCCCGAAACCAGCTGCCCAATGTCATGTGCCAGCGGCGCCAATACTCGGTAACATTTCTGGATATGTAGGGATAATTGAAGTTTTCCGGGAAGGTAAAGCCGAAGATATTGCCCAAACCGATGGCCATATCCGAATATCCGGAAAAGTCAAAGTAGATCTGGAATGCATAAAAGAGGATTCCAACCCAACTGCCCAAAACAGTGGGGCCTGCGGCAGTGGCGAAAAAATTCTCCGTTGCCAGGGCGCAGGTATTGGCCAGCACCACTTTCTTACCCAGGCCGATGGCAAACCGGTACAGGCCGTCGTTGAGCTGCCAGGCGGAGATCCGGCGGTCCTCCAGCTGCTCGGCGATGTCGGTATAGCGGACAATGGGTCCGGCTACCAACTGGGGGAAAAAGGTAATGAACAGCAAAAGCCTTGGAAAGGACCTCTGAGGCTGGCAGTTTTCCCAGTATACATCAATGACATAGGTCATTGCCTGGAATGTGTAGAAACTGATACCCAGGGGCAGAACAATGGCAGGTACAGGGAATGCCAGGCCGGTAACAGCATTCAAGGTCTCCACCGCAAAACCGGCATACTTGAACACGCCCAACAGCATCAGGTTCATCACAATGCCGCCGGCCACCGCAGCTTTTCGGGCCGCGGGTGTTCGTCCACTGCCTACCAGCAGACCGAACAGATAGTTCCACAGGGCTGAAAACAGCATCAGCAGAATATATACAGGCTCTCCCCAGGCATAGAAAACCAGGGAAAACAGCAGCAGAACGAACCTGCGCCAGCTGTTGTTTTTGATGATGAAGTAACAAAGCAGCAGCAGGGGCAGAAATATATATATGAAGATCAGGCTGGAAAATACCATTTTTGTAATTACCTCACTGCGCGGGTGGAAACGATCTGCGCCAGTTCACCCACATTTGCCATGCCCAATACTTCCTTCATGCTGAAACGCATCCCAAAGGCCTCTTCAATGGCAGAGATCAGGGTGATGTGGGAAAGGGAATCCCAGTCCTCAATATCCGCGGAAGTGGTGTCCGCCGTGACGGTGATCTCATCGTCAAAGACATCGCTGAAAATTTTACTGAGTTTTTCATAAATCTCGTTCATATGCTTAATTCCCTTTCTGTATATGGGTCTTGTTAAAGGCAAAGGCTTCTGTCCCGGCGGTAAAGAGGGTATCGCTTAGCTGCGTAAAGCCCAGCCGCTTGTAGATATCTGCCACCATAGAATTTTTGGCTGTGGGCAGGTATTCGCCAATAACCCGCTTAAAGCCCTGCTCTGCCGCGGTTTTTATGATAGTGTTGATAATGAACTCCTCCATGCCCCGCTTCAGCACCCGGCAGGACATGAGATAAGTGTTGATAAACAGCTCCATCTCACTGCGCTTTTCCATAATAACCGCTGAGATCAGACCATGGTCACCGAATTTGTCCTTGAGGGTAAAATACAGGGTAATATATCTATCATCCGAGGCAATGGCAGCGATCTCCTGCTCCGTATAGCGTACGGTGCGCAGATTGAACTGATTGGAGCGCTGGGTGAGCTGCGCGATCCGGGGGAAATGGTATGGGTCAAAGGGTTTTGCCTGGGCTACCATTTCCAAGCTTTCCAGATAACTGTCATAGTCGGCGCATTTACCCTGCAGGGAAACCCGCTGCGCTTCTGCCCGGTAACGGTCAGTACGCATACCGTCCTCAGCCGAATAAGATGCCGTACCAAACAACTCTTCCCCCCGGAGGAAATCCACATAGTCCTCGGGATTCTCAGGCAGCTCCGGGACGGTGATGTCCGGCAGAAGCGAGCGCACAGCCTCCCGTTCAAAGGGATTGTCGTCGAGGAATACCATGCTGTCCATGCCGATGTTCAGAATATCCCGGATGCGCTGGATGTTGGCAGGTTTTTCCTCCCAGTTTGCCACGAACACAGAGATATCCTCTAACCGGAGGACCATTTCCGGATGGTGCAGGAAGGGATCTTTCGCAGTTTCCTCGTTATTTTTCGAACAGACACATAGGATGATTCCCCGGTTCTTCAGCTCTTTCAGCCACTTTTGGAAATGGGTAAAGGCGTGGCCGGAGCCAAGCTCACCGATCTGGATGCCTTCCGTACCGTCATCGCCTACAACGCCGCCCCAGAGGGTGTTGTCCAGATCCAGGATCACACACTTTTTGATCTTGCCCTCAGCGGAGAGCACCGTGTCCGTCACTGCCTGGGCAATGGCGGGAAGGATCTCTGTGCGGAAAGGCATTTTGGCGATGCAGAACATTTTGGCATCCCGGAGGGCCTTTTCTCCCACCCGGCTCTGAATGCCGTCAACATCGCAAAGAAACACATTTTTATATTCCGCGCTCTTTTCCGCCAGAAGCAGATTGAGCTTTCTGGTCTGGAACACAAAAGAATCCGGTGTCTTTCCACCAAAATCGCCAAAAACCCGGTCATCCCAAACAGGGAAATTGAACTGCAGGATCCGGGCCTTGGAATTGGCGGCGATTCTGCCCCATACCTCCGTCATCCGCTGGCAGGTAACTTCGGCAAAGCTGCTCCGCTGGGAAACCGGCGTGTCTGTAAACTGCCGGTAAAGAGTATCTGTGCAGTTGACCACCAGCACATAAGCAGGTCCAAAGAAATACAGCTCAGATGCGGGGTCCATGGTCTGCGCGTCTATCTGATTGTAATCGGAATCAAAAATTTGGAAGGCGGTGCGCTTCTCATAGCCCCAGCCCCGGAGCGCCGCGGCAATATGCTGTGTGGCGCAATCGCCGATGATGCCCAGAGGGATCACAGGAAAGGAGGAAAAATCCTTCTTTAAGTTCTTTTTTATTTCCAAAAAAGCAGGCAGTTTCAAAACATTCCCTCCCGGCGCGCTGACTTCACTAAATTTTACCATCCTCTGCGGCAAAAGTCAACCAAATACCCCCTTTTTCGACATTCTGGGAATTATTTCTAAAAATCTCACCACACCGCTGGAAAGTACCCCGTCTATTTGGAAAATGCTGTGTTCATTTCCGAAAAGAAACAGGTGTTTTGTTTCTCGAATGGGTAAAACTAGCCTTGCGGAAAGAAAAGATACTCTCCACCCGGAAAGTGTCTGTCTTTCCGGGAAAAAAGAAAAAGGAGAGAACGAATATGAGCAACTCTAATAACAACCAGATCAACATCCCCCAGGCTCGTGAGGCCATGGACCGCTTCAAGATGCAGGCTGCACAGGAAGTTGGCGTGAACCTGACCAACGGCTACAACGGTCACCTGACCTCCCGCGAAGCCGGCTCTGTCGGCGGCCAGATGGTCAAGAAGATGATCGAGGCTTACGAGCAGGGCCTGCAGTAATGCAAAAAGGAGGGCTTAGCAGCCCTCCTTTCAGTCTGTCAAAAAACTTGTTTTTTTGACAGACTGCCAGAGGTCAAAGGAGCCGTTAAGACAAACAACTCGCTCCCGTCGGCGTACAGATGGTACGGTAGGGAGCGAGTTGTGCAGTAAGTCAAAAAGCCTTGCGCAGCAGGCTTTTTCACCCCTCATCCGTCAAAAATCAGAGATTTTTGCCACCTTCCCCGTTTGCGGTGCCCAAAATTTTCTGTTCGCTGTCCGCTCACAAAATTTTGACCGC
>JAZKYA010000094.1:0-6299 GCA_045611945.1 Faecousia sp.
TATCGGAAACTGTCAGTTCCATGACTGTACTCACCGGAAAGAACCGGGCTGCGCCATTCGCTCGGCGGTGGAGGCAGGAGATCTGGAGACCACCCGTTATGACAGCTATCTGAAGCTGTACGAAAAGGCCAGCCAGATCAAGCAATGGGAGATCGATAAGAAATAAAGAAGGGACTGTTGCAAAATAAAGCAACAGTCCCTAAAACTATGGAAATGTTTACATCCTGCGGATGTAGGGGCGGCCATTGGCCGCCCGCGGGCGACGAATCGTCGCCCCTACGGATTCTATTATGGTTTTCGCGTATTTTGCAACACGCCCTTCTTTATACATTGTCGATGGCCTGGGCCAGGTCCGCGATCAGATCCTGGGCATTTTCCAGTCCGCAGGAAAGACGGATCAGATCCGCGCCCACACCGGCGGCATCCAACTGCTCGTCGGTCATCTGCCGGTGAGTGGCAGAGGCAGGGTGCAGGCAGCAGGTGCGGCTGTCTGCCACATGGGTCTCGATAGAGCCCAGGTGCAGATGCTTCATGAAAACTTCCGCAGCCTTGCGTCCCCCCTTCAGACCGAAGGAGATGACACCGCAGGAGCCGTTGGGCAGGTACTTCTTGGCGGTTTCATAATACTTATCGCCGGGCAGACCGCAGTATTTGACCCATGCGACCTTCTCGTTGGATTGCAGATATTCCGCAATGGCCTGGGCGTTGGCACAGTGCTGTTTCATGCGGAAGGGCAGACTTTCCAGCCCCAGATTCAGATAGAACGCGCTCTGGGGAGACTGGATGGAACCCAGGTCACGCATTAGCTGGGCGGTACACTTTGTGATAAACGCGCCTTCCAGACCGAAACGCTCAGTATAGGTAACGCCGTGATAGCTGTCATCAGGTGTGCAAAGGCCAGGGAACTTATCGGGATACTTGGTCCAGTCAAATTTGCCGCTGTCAACAATGACACCGCCTACAGCTACACCGTGGCCATCCATGTATTTAGTGGTGGAGTGGGTGACGATATCCGCGCCCCATTCGATGGGCCGGCAGTTGATGGGGGTGGCAAAGGTGTTGTCAATGATAAAGGGCAGGCCGTTGTCATGGGCAGCCTTGGCAAACACTTCGATATCTAGCACATTCAGCGCGGGATTGGCGATGGTCTCACCGAATACCAGCTTGGTGTTGGGCCGGATAGCGGCGCAGATCTCCTCATATGCAGCATCGGGGCTGACAAAGGTAGCGTCGATGCCCATGCGCTTCATGGTGACTGAGATCAGGTTGAAAGTACCGCCGTAAATGGCGGAGGAGGCTACGATATGGTCACCGCAGGAAGCGATATTGAACATGGCGTAGAAGTTGGCGGCCTGACCGGAGCCGGTGAGCATGGCAGCACTGCCGCCCTCCAGAGCGGCGATCTTGGCGGCCACCGCGTCACAGGTGGGGTTTGCCAGCCGGGAATAGAAGTAACCGGAGGCTTCCAGGTCAAAGAGCTTGCCCATATCCTCAGAGGTGGCATACTTGAAGGTAGTGCTCTGAACAATGGGGATCTGCCGGGGCTCGCCGCTGGCAGGGCTGTAACCGGCCTGGATGCATAATGTTTCGGGACGGAGCTTGGAATTCATGGGAATCACCTCAAAAGTAAGATAGAGTTATTGTAATGCGGAGGCACCGGTTTGTCAATCTTTGAAAGAAATAAGGGCATCAATGTCCTTGCGCTTTTTTGAGCGGAGTGGGTCGCCCTCTTTGGCATAGCCCAGGCAGATCACCAAACGCACCGGATGCTCAAGGCTACAGATCTGTCGAATCTTACTATCATCCAGCCAGCCCAGGATACAGGTGGAAAGCCCCTGGGCGGTGGCTTCTGCCGTCAGATAGGCTGCGGCGATGCCAATGTCGATGGAGCGGTAGTCATTTCCCTTGAGCCTGGCACCCAGTGCCGCAGACTTTACATAGGGCATTTCAGAAATCACAATCATCACAGGGGCCTGGGAAACAAACTTGTTCATACCCATGCCCTGGGTGGCGGCAGCAACCTCCTGGGCGGCGTTTCCACGGCAGACAGTGATCTTATAGGGCTGACCGTTACAGGCAGAGGGGGCAAGTCTGGCGGCTTCCAGAATGGCAGACAGTTTTTCCTCCTCTACAGGGCGGGATGCATCGTAACTGCGGCAGGACTGCCGTGTTTTGGCGATTTGCAGAAAATTCATGGTATTACCTCCAAAAAACATTTGCCAGAACGACTGATATCGTGTATAATAAAAAACCGGCCTGTAGAAAAATAGCCGAAGGCCGAAATGATGACAGATAAGAGGTGGTAGTATGCCGAAATATGAGAAGCTGTCCGCTGGTCTGGAAGAGCGTATTCTAAAGGAACGCGCGGAAGGCAGTTATCCCCGTACAGGCTTTGAGGATCGCCAAGTCATTCGCAGGAGGGCCATCGCCAAGGACAATGCGACTCTGTGGCGTCCGCCTTTTGTGCATGATATTGATAAGATTCTGCACTGTCCTTATTATAACCGCTACACGGATAAGACACAAGTCTTTTCTTTGATCCGGAACGACGACATCACCCGCAGAAGTCTCCATGTCCAGCTTGTATCGCGGATCGCCAGGACTATCGGCAGCGCCCTGCATTTGAATCTGGATCTGATCGAGGCCATCGCTCTGGGCCATGACATTGGACATACGCCTTTTGCCCATGGGGGAGAGGTATATCTGGATGAGCTGTACTACCGGCATGCCGGGCGTCATTTCAGTCACAATATCCACTCTGTCCGGGTGCTGGACCGGATCTTTCCTTTTAATATCAGTCTGCAGACCTTATCGGGTATTGCCGGCCACAATGGGGAGATCGAGCTGGAGGAATATTGGCCCGAGCCGGTGGGGACCTTTCAAAAGTTTGATGACATGCTGGAGCGGTGCTATCTGGACCGGGTATATGCCAACCGGATACAGCCTTCCACCTTGGAGGGCTGCGTGGTCCGTGTGTCAGACATCATTGCCTATCTGGGTAAGGACAGGCAGGATGCGGCCCGGGTCAATGTGATCGGGGAGGAGGCCTTTGTCAATGAAGATATTGGCTCTCTGAACGCAGAGATCATCAATAATCTGGTGGTCAATATCATTGAAAACAGTTACGGGAAACCCTATATCAAATTGGACAAGCGGCATTTCCAGGCCTTGCAGGAATCCAAGCGGGATAACTACGCCATGATCTATGCCAATGCAGCCACTATGTCCAAACTGGATACGGTAGTCAGGCCCATGATGGCGCAGGTCTATGAACAGGTTTTGGAAGATCTGAAGCTGGATAAGAAAAACTCTCCCATCTTTACACATCATATAGATTATGTAAACCAAAGCAAATACCAGAGGGAGATACCATACAGCAGGACCGAGCCGAATCAGCTTGTGGTGGACTATATTGCCAGCATGACTGATGATTATTTGATCGACCTGCACCGCTATCTGTTCCCCGACAGTGAGTTGTGTGTGACCTACCGGGGCTACTTTGATGAAATGTGAGGAATCACGATGTTTGAACAAGTTTTTGCCGCGGTCAAAGGCTTTGACCGTATCATTATCCACCGGCACAAAAATCCGGACGGGGATGCAATGGGCAGTCAGATCGGCCTGAAGCATATCCTGTTGGAAAACTTTCCGGAAAAGGAAGTGTACATGGTCGGTGACCGGGCAGGCCGTTATAGCTTTATGGAGGATTCCCAGATGGATGAAATCCCGGATACGCTGTACAGCGGTGCGCTGGCGGTGATTCTGGATACTTCCGCAAAGCATCTGATCAGTGATGGGCGGTATTCGCTGGCGGACCGGACGGTCCGTATTGACCATCATATTTTCTGTGAGTCCATTGCGGATATTGAAGTAACCGATACCTCCTACGAGAGTTGCTGCGGACTGATCACCCAGTTTGCGGTGGAGTGCGGCTTGAAGCTGAACCCTCTTGCGGCCCAGTCCCTCTATACCGGCATGGTGACGGATTCCGGCCGTTTTCGCTATGACAGTACCAGCGCAAACACATTCCGGTTGGCAACCGTACTGATGGGGCAGCCCTTTGATACCGGGGCTCTTTATGCCAATCTTTACAGCGATGACCTTGCGCATGTACAGAACAAGGCCCGGTTTGTTTTGAAGATCCAAAAAACAGAAAAGAATGTTGCCTATATCTATACCGGTCTGGAAGAGGTAAGCGCCCTGGATATGGACACCTTCTCCATTTCCCGGGGAATGGTAGGCACGATGGCGGATATCAAGGGCATTGATATCTGGGTCAATTTTACGGAAACAGAGGCCGGTGTTCTGTGTGAATTGCGCTCCAATAAGTATAACATCAACCCCGTTGCGGTGAAGTACGGCGGCGGCGGCCATGCGAAGGCCAGCGGCGCTGTGGTCAAGGACCGGCAGACTGCTATGGCAATGCTTCGGGATTTGGAAAAGCTGACGGAGGAAAACCAATGAGCTGTGAAACCATGGAACTGATTTTGAATAAGATCAGAGAATACGACAAAATATTTATTTTCCGGCATATGCGGCTGGATGGCGACTGTGTCGGCGCTACCAAGGGGCTGGAGGCTATTCTGAAGCTGAGTTTTCCCAACAAGGAAGTGTTGATCGCGGACAGCCAGCACTCGGATTTTCTGGAATTTTTGGGTGTTGACAGCGTCGAAATTCCCGATGAGGCCTACCGGGATGCGCTGGGCATCGTGCTGGATACCGCTACCGCCGAGCGGGTGTCCAATCAAAAATTCCGGCTGTGCAGGGAACTGGTGAAGATCGACCACCATATCCCTGTGGATGACTACGCCGATTATATCTGGGTCGAGGAGGAGCGTTCCTCTGCCTGTGAGATGATCGCCTATTTTTATCAGACCTTCCAGGGTGAACTGAAGATCAATGCGGATGCGGCCACCTATCTCTATACAGGTATGGTTACTGATTCCGGCCGTTTTCAGTTCAGCAGTGTCCGTGGGGATACCATGCGTCTGGCAGGTATGCTGCTGGATCAGGGAATTGACACCGATACCCTGTACGCAAACCTGTACCTGCGGGATTTTGGTGAGTTGAAATTCAAGGCCCATGTATATGAGAACATGCAGGTCACCGAAAACGGTGTCGCATCCGTTTTTGTCAGCAAGGAAATGAAGGAAGCCTTTGGACTTACCAATGAGTCTGCCGGCGCTGTGGTCTCCGCACTGGAAAATATCCGGGGTTGTCTGTGCTGGATCGCCTTTATTGAGACTGACGAAAACATTCGTGTCCGTCTGCGTTCCCGGTTTGTTCCTATCAATACCATTGCGGAGCACTTTCGGGGTGGCGGCCATGCCTGCGCCTGCGGCGCTACAGTGTACAACCAGGATGAGGTGAAGGCCCTTTTGCAGGAAGCGGATGCCCATGTAAAAGAATATAAGGAAACACATGAGGGCTGGTTATGAGAATTCTGATTACGAATGATGATGGTATCCAGGGCGAGGGCCTGCTGCATCTGGTGAATTGGGCCAGATCGCTGGGCGAGGTGGTCGTAGCTGCTCCCAAGGTAGAGCAGAGCGCCAAGAGTCACACCATTGAGATCCATAAAAGCTTTCAAGCCAGACGGGTAGACTATCTGCCAGGCGTGACTGCCTACGCGGTAGATTCCTCTCCGGCGGACTGTGTGCGGTTTATGGTGCTGGGCCTGCATGAGCGGTTTGATCTGGTACTGTCTGGCATCAACCGGGGGCTGAATGTAGGCGCTGACATCATGTATTCGGGAACGGTGGCTGCGGTGTTTGAAGCTGCCGCCTTAGGACTGAAGGCCATTGCGGTATCCACAGAACCCAAGGCCATCTCTGTGGCATGGGAGCAGTTGGATCGGATTTGGGAATACTTCTGCAAGCACGACCTGCTGGCAAAGCATAACATTTACAATGTGAAT
This sequence comes from Faecousia sp., assembly GCA_045611945.1. Lineage (GTDB taxonomy): Bacteria > Bacillota > Clostridia > Oscillospirales > Oscillospiraceae > Faecousia. The sequence goes on from JAZKYA010000094.1 coordinate 5,918, forward strand.
ATTCCGCTGGATGCCGGCGTGATCCGCATTACCCGCCAGGGTGGTCCTTACTACTCCGATGATTTTATGCCCGAGGAGAATGATATGTACCGTCCTATGGGCAAGCCTGTCTATGCGCCCAGTGACGATTGCCTGGATACCGATACTGTGCTGACACGAAAAGAGATCTCCGTTATGCCGCTGACCAACCAACGGGTTGACCTGGCAATGTATGAAACACTGAAAAAGCTCAATGAAACATAAAAAGGGGCTGTAAAATAACAGCCTAACAAAAGACTGAGGATTCCAGAAATGGGATCCTCAGTTCATTTATGTGCAGTTTTGGGGCTGTGGATAACTTTTTGACCGAAAATAAACATAACAACCACAACCCCAAGGAATT
>JAZKYA010000095.1:0-11691 GCA_045611945.1 Faecousia sp.
AAAATCTCTGATTTTTGACGGATGAGGGGTGAAAAGGCTTGCTGCGCAAGGCTTTTTGACTTACTGCACAACTCGCTCTCTACCGTACCACCTGTACGCCGACGAGAGCGAGTTGTTTGTCTTTGTGGCTCCTTTGACCTCTGTGGATCAAGTATTGTGTTTGCGCTTTCCCAGGAACAGGAGCAGGAAAAGTCCTCCAAGGCTCAGAAGCATCAAACCGGAAAGAAGCAGGATATGGCTTGTATCCCCGGTTTTGGGTGGCTCCGGGTCACTGGGTTCTACCGGCAGCTGTTCCACCTTGAATTGCCAGTCGATATAACCGGTCTGGTTCTGGTAATCGTCACCCATGGTGATGGGTACCTCCAGCGTTACATCCAAGGTGATCTCGCCGCCGGAGTAGATGGTTCCCAGATACACCCAGTCGGTAAGCTGTGCCGTTTCGCCTGCGGGTGCGGCAAAGAGAACGGAGTCCCCCTGCTGCTTTACGGTCAGCTTTATTTGGGACAGGAACGCATCCGTGTTCTCCTGCGCGCCCAGAGAGCGCATATAAACCTTGATCTTGACACCGTCGGAGTATCGTTCTTAATCAAAATCTGCTCTGTAGGGGAATCGCCGGGCATAACATTCTGGAAATTCTCAAAGAGGCTGCTGGGAGAATCCTCTGTACCGGGAGTAAAGATAAACCTATCTGCATCCCCATCGTAGGTAACAGAGCCGGCAGCATAGGCCGTAATGGCCAGGTTGAAAACCATGACCAGCACCATGAGGGCGGTACAGAATTTTGTAGATCGCTTCATATCTGTACCTCCTTAACCACCGATCGCTGAAATTCCCCAGGCATCCTGATATGCGGGGATATCGCCGCTGTCCGTATCTCCATCAGCCTGTATGGCTTCGGCCAGGATTTCGATACGCAAGCTGTAAGCAGCCGAAGGTGGATTGCCACTTACGGATACATTGACTGGGGCAGTTGCCGTTGTTCCGTCCGGCGCGACTTCCGCAGTATAATAGTAAAAATCACCTATCTGTGACCAACCGGAATTGACAGAAACGGTATAACTTGGCTTGATACCGTATACATTCCCATCACCGTCCATCCAGTTCACCACTACCGCAGTGCGGATATACGCATCCACATTGCCGGTATTGGTTACCTGTCCATCATCATTTACTGAAGCAGTCACGCGGCCTGCCCCAAATTGGTTTTCTGCCAGGGCAGATTGGCTTATAACATAAGCTAGTGTTCCGCCTGCCGCAAGCGTCAGAAGCAGCGCGATACTCAGCAGAAGAAAAAAGGCTTTTGTTTGTTTTTTGCGGTGTTTTACAACCCGTTCATATTTTCCCCTTGCCATCGTTAGCTGCCTCCTTTCTTGCGTTTGTAGCTGTAACCGCTCAGCCAATGTAGATTATTGACAACGCCAAAGTCAAACGCGAGGGTTTTACTTTCTGTTGTTAAGTCTGCTGTCTGGCTGTTGACGGTATTTTCCCGCCAGCTCCAACCATCCTTTTCGGTCACAGTGTATACACCAACAGGCAGGTCCTTGATGGTAATGCTGTCGGTACCCACCAGAACCACTTCCAGAGTGATTGTGCCATAGCTGGGATCAGAGGGCGTGCCACTGACAGTGAAGATAAAGCTCTGTTCCGGATCGGTACTTGTGGTGGTAATGGTCAGATCTACCAGGGAACGCTCCCAAACCGCATAATAGGTCTTATCGCCGGTAGTGCCCTTTTCAATGGTGACGGTCTCCATGCTGGTGGCGGCACTCGCAGAAGCAGCCCAACCCTTGAACCTGTAACCGGGTTTGGTGGGATTGTTCAAGGTAAAGGTTTCTGTCTCCACGGTGTAGGTATCGGGGTTGGTTACACCCTCTGCCAGAACACCATCATTCAGCTGATAGGTGATGGTATAGGGAATGGGCGCAGTATAGGCAATAATATGAAGATCCTCGACCATTGCATCTACTCTATGTCCTAATATCGTGCTTGAAAAATCCGCAGACACACCATTGATTTCTCTGCGAATGATTCTGTAGCCGTCCTTTACATGAAACTCCGTATAAGCTTCTTCACCATAGTTGACCGTTACAGAAGCAGAAGGCCGTATCTCTTTACCATGCGCCGGGGTTGCAAACTCGGCATACATAGTATACGGTGACTACGGAGGCGGCCTATATGGGCAGCAGGTCATTAAAGATGACAAGAAGCGTTACAGGCCGCCATGCAGGTATATACGCCCCTTATCTCAACGCGGCAGCGGGAGAAACCTATACATTCTCCGCCTATGTAAAGACCGGCTCTGCTTCGGCTTATTTGGCATGGTGGGATGGGAGCGGCACCGTAGAGGGGGAAATACTGAAAGCAAACAGTGACTGGACACGGTTGGAGGTTACCTACACCGCGACGGATGCAAGACCACTGACCCCTCATCTGCTGACCAGTGACGCGGGCGCTGTGTATATGGACTGTGTGCAGGTGGAGGAAGCACCCACAGCCAGCCGGTATAACCTTGTAGAGAACGGCGACTTCCGGCATATCGGGGACTGGTCGTCCTCCGCCGGGCGTACAGCCCTGAGCGCGGCAGCGCCGGAGCTGGAAGGGACGGTATACCAAATGACCGGCAATCCCTCGGCGGCTAACCGGATCTCCCAGACGGTCCATGTCAGCGGCGTGGCAGGCGACAGCTTCGTGCTGGCAGGCTGGGCCAAGGGCGACAGTGCCCCTTTGCGGGATAACCGGGAATTCGGTATCATCGGCACCTTCAACTACACCGATGGAACGAAAAAGGCTTTCACCGCCCAGTTCAACCCGGATACTAACAGCACCGAAGCCTGGCAGTACAGTGCCACGGCTATGGTCGCGGAAAAAGCCTACAGCTCCATCACCGTAGAGGTTGCATACGATTACAATGTCAACACCGTCTACTTTGACGGCATCCAGCTATTCAAGGAGCAATTTGGCACCAGCTACACCTACGATGCCAACGGCAATGTGACCAGTGTAAAGGATCTGCAGAATCAGACGACCACCTATGAGTATGCCAATAACAACCTGACCAAGCAGACCCTGCCCACCGGCGCAGCATTGACATATACCTACGATAACTACCACAATGTTTTGACAGCCAAATCCGCAACAGGTGTCAATTACAGTTTTGCCTATGACACCTATGGCAATAATACTTCTGTCTCTATCGTATCCGGTTCCACAAAGCTTTCCAGTTCTGCGACCTACACCTCTGACGGCAACAGAATGGTAACCACTACGGATGCGGTCGGTAAGGTGACAACCTACAGCTACAATGCCGATACCAATGTCCTTGAGTGGGTGCAGTACCCGGAAGATACTGCGGCAACCAGAACAGAGTACACCTATGATAATATGTACCGTCTGGCAAGAACTGAGGCGGATGTCAGCACCGGCAGTACTTTGTTCGCAAGCTATGGTTACACCAATGACCTGCTAACTTCCATCACTACCGGATCTACCACCTATAGCTTCGCTTACGGCAACTTCGCCCTGCGGAGTAATATCAGAATTGGAAGCTATATCCTTGCCGATTATTCTTATACAGACCGTACCCATTATCTTTCCGCACTTGACTACGGCAACGGTGATCGTGTACAATATGAGTATGATAAGCAGGGCCGTGTGACAAAGGAAACCTACGAGGATGGCGATACCGTCACCTACAGGTACGATAACAGCGGCGCGCTGGCAACGGTCATAGACTCTGCCACCGGGCGGACTACTACCTACTACTATGACTTCACCGACAGAATGATGAAGTATGTAGAAAGTGGAAGCGGCCACAGCCACAGTGTTGGTTATACCTACGATAACATCAACAATCTCACTGGCCTGGTAGAAACCATTAACGGCGTGACCCGTACCACAGGCTATACCTATGACGGCGATAACCGGGTCACCTCTGTCAGCACCAACGGCATTTCCGAGAGCCACAGCTATGATGGCTATGGCCGTGTAACCGCAAAGGTAACGAAAAACGGCAGCACCACCGTTCTGACGGAGTATTACACCTATAAGACCAACGCTTCCGGTCAGCCCACCTCTCAGGTAGCCACTATGCGCAGCGTCAGCGCCGGAAGGGATGTTACCTATAGCTACAGCTATGACAGCAACGGTAATATTACCTCCGTCAGCGACGGTACTTATACCACCACCTACGCCTACGACAGCGCCAACCAGTTGCTCCGTGAGAACAACCAGGCGGCAGGCGCGAGCTGGACCTATGCCTACGACAACGCGGGCAATATCCTCAGTAAGGTCCGTTACGCCTACACCACAGGGGGCCTTGGCTCTGCCACAAGCAGCATAGGGTATGCGTATGGCGACAGTGTCTGGGGCGATCTGCTGACAGGCTGGAACGGAAACACCGTTACCAGCGATACCATTGGCAATATGCTCTCCGATGGTACATGGAACTACACCTGGGAGCATGGCCGGGAACTGGCATCCATGTCCGGCGGCGGTACCACATGGAGCTTTGCCTACGATGCTGACGGAATGCGCGCCAGCCGGACCAACGGCAGCCGGACATATAACTATGTCTATAACGGCAGCAGCCTGAGTCAGCTAACTGTAGATAACCATACCCTGCGGTTTACCTATGATGCCTCCGGCAGCCCCCTCTCCGTGACCTACGACGGAACGGAATACTACTATGTTCTGAACCTGCAAGGGGATGTAGCAGCGATTCTGGACGGCAGCGGCAATACAGTCGTCACCTATACTTACGATGCCTGGGGCAATATCCTGGCAACCACTGGCTCTATGAGCGGAACCCTTGGATTCTACAATCCTCTGCGCTACCGTGGCTATGTCTACGATACCGAGACCGGACTGTACTACCTCCAATCCCGCTACTATAACCCCGGCCTAGGTAGATTTATCAATGCCGATGCCTTCACCTCCACCGGTCAGGGTTTACTGGGCAATAATATGTTTGCCTACTGCCGGAATAATCCCGTCATCCGAAAAGACGCATCCGGAATGGATGATGTGCGTGTTACCGATGCCAACGAGGATAACAATCCACTCAACGATTACTACGGAAATGGCGGCGCTAGCGGCGGAGGTTCGGTGTATGGTGTCGATTTCTCCGTAGCCCAATACAGTTCCTTTTACTCCGGGGGAATATACAATAATGGGTATAGCACTTATTATGCATCCTCTGGCCCTGCTTGGAATACAGCAAATACAAGCAATACTTCATCAAACCTCATAGATGGTGCGTGTTTTGTTGCCGGTACATTGGTACAAGGCGAAGCAGATGCCGTCCGTATTGAGGACATATCAGTGGGTGATTTGGTATGGGCGTGGGATGAAGAAACTGGAGATGTGGCGCTAAAAGAAGTGGTTGAAACATATGTCAACGAGACGGATGAACTTGTTCATGTGTTTGTGAACGGCGAGGAGATCATTACTACCCCTAGCCATCCCTTCTACTCTCCTGTTAAAGGTTGGACCGATGCAGTCCATCTTCGTGCCGGTGACATTCTGGTTCTCGTTAATGGCGAGTATGTTGTAGTCGAGAAGGTCCAGCATGAAATTCTAGAAGCGCCTGTAACCGTATATAATATCCAAGTTAAAGATTATCATACTTATTATGTATCTTGTGGAATCCTAGTACATAATAGCTGCGCTAATGTTAGCGAAACTCTGTTACCTGATGAATATTGGATGGATAAAAAAGCTCCTAATCTTGGTACACCCAATAGTAGCTATACTAACATTAAATATAATGGTCATACAGGTAATCTGGAATACTCTACGGCATATTACGATCTAGGCGGAAGACAGTTTATGCGAATCGATTGGACAAATCATGGATATCCTGACCATGGTAATCCACATATTCATTATAAAACATATGATGCACAACATCCCATGGGAATAAATGGGAGACTGGATTGAGGAGGGATAAGGTGGAAAATTTTGATATATTACAAGGAAAAGACCTTCTTATAGATGCATTAACCTTAAGTAGTTTAAATGGACAACTTGACATAACAGTAACTACAAATCCCAATAGCGGCATATTATCAATTTCATTCATTAATGTATCGTCTCTTTTTCTCAAAGATGTATCATATCCAATGTGTTTGCAATGTATAGAAATAATTGATAATATGTCTCGTGGATGGATGCCGGAGGTGCGATACCATATATATGATTTAGAAGATAATCATATGAATTTCTATTGCCAACACATTACTATTAATGCTGAGAAGGAAAATATATAGTCAGGAGACAAGGGGATTGTTTGCGTGAACCCTAATAAAAAGTGGCAAGAAAAAGGCGAAATAAGGGTATACCCGCAAGAACTTAGTTTTTCGGTTCTATTCTGTCAGCTTTACTGCATAATCTGGGTCGCAATACTGCCCCTCTATCTCCCCAAAATCCAAGTTCATAGCAATTATCCGGAAAGGCAATAGCCATAACCCCCTAAGGTAGATACTCAAAATGAAATTTGAGCATGCCTTAGAGGGTTATTTTTGCGTAATTGTGACCATATTCTTTGGATTTGATGAAAAATGTCACTATTCATGGCTTTCAGGACATAAAGCAATGTACAACAAATGAAAAAGGAGGATTTTCCATGCGCGGTAAGTTATTTCGCCATTGCAGCCTTCTCAAAATTTCCATGCTGCATAACCCTGTGATATAATGCGAGTTTATCAGCCACAACAACTTCACCTTTTTTGCAAGTCTATTACAGTGCATTTTTATCTTTAATACTACCATAGAGTCCACAGAATGCTAAATCGGAGCAGGGGTGTTATTTCTGCTGTTTCTGAAAAAATCGCTGCTTCCATTATTCGTAAGTGGACAAACCCGGAAATAATGCCTGATTTAGCCCCTGTGCGGATTTAAGGCGCATAAAAGCATCTGGATGAAAGCATACAAAAATTATCTGTCTTTGCCTGCTCTTATATGCTTGTGCTGCGCGTCCATTATTTTAACGCTATTCCATATGGTTTGCAACGCAAAAACGCGAATGAAATATTTTACATTCTTAAATAATGAAGAGTGTATTTGATATTACATATATTCAATAATACAAGTAATTTGATACCAGAGGCAAGAAATTGACCATATGGAAGATATAGTTGTGTTGATGTTATCGCAATGCAAGTTGTGGTTGGTGAATGGATAATTATGTGGGAAAGTTGTGAACTAGAAACTAAAAAACTTCCCCAAAAGGTGATTTTCCTAAGTTTTGCATATCAAGGAAAAATAATCCGCTGACCTCTTGAATGCCATCGGGAAGTTATGTAAACCAATGGGATTTTATACACCAAATAGACCAATTAGTCTAAAATTAGCGAATAAAAATACATTTTTGTGATAACTGGTATACAGTGTTTCGTCGTGTTTCAAGAATAATTCAAGAAGAAAAGTTGCGGGCTAACGCAAAAGTTGCGGGCTGCCTGCACAAGAAAGGACGAAACTATGGAATACTTATCTGCAAGGGAAACCGCTGAAAAATGGGGCGTTTCCATGACTATGATCAGAAGATACTGCACGCAGGGCAGAATCCCCGGTGCGGTATACCGGGATGGCGTTTGGCGCATCCCAGAGGACGCAATCCGTCCCACACGGACAGTTTTGGAGTATACATCCGAGACCGAGTTGCCGGAACTGGCCAAAAAGCTGCAAAATCAGAAGAAAAAGCGGAATTTTCACGGATTGTACGATTTTGCGGTAATTGACCTTACATACGCATCTTCCCGGATGGCGAGCTGCCGTTTGACACGCCAACAGGTGGAAACCATCTTCAAGAAAGGCAAGATCCGGGAGTCCTTTGAGCCTATGAAGGTGTCTGATGTGATTGAGGTTCTGAACCATATCCACTGTGTCAACTATATCATTGACCATGTGATGGAGCCCCTTACTCAGAAGTTTATCCGGAAGCTCCACGAGATTCTGATGACTGGTACGGTAGATGCTTACCGTGACCAGGTCCGGCCGGGTGAGTACCGTACCATCACATCTCGTCCCCGGGATCGTCAGCTGCTGCCGGCTGGGCAAATCCATTCCAGTCTGGGAGAGTTGATCACAAGCTACGAACACCAGACTGAGATTGAACGGAATCATATCCTGGATTTCCACGTCCGGTTTGAGGAGATTTTCCCCTTCGAGGACGGCAATGGCCGTATTGGCAGACTCATTCTGTTTAAGGAATGCCTGCGCCATGATATCATGCCTTTCATCATCGATGATAAGCGCAGATCCCGGTACCTCCGGGGTCTCAAAGAATGGCACGAGGATCATTATGAACTGCTGGATGTGGTGATGGAAGCTCAGGATCGCTTCGAAGCCCAAATCGAACTCCAAAAACTCTACGCCACCAGCCGTCTCTACCTGCCTGCAGGCTATAAGGAGGACTGAACTATGGATAAGAAGAAATTCTGCCCCGATGCCGACACCATCCTGGAGCTGCTGTACAATACCTATTACGAGCACGTGTGCACAGACGACACCGACGAGATCAAACAGGCCTTCGACGACCTCTATAACGCCTTGTCCGATAAAACCCTCAAGGAAAAAGATGCAATCATCGACCTTGTTTGTAACCTCTGCCGCCTGCACCAACAATCTGGCTTCATCGCCGCCCTCAAACTCGCCCACCGCCTCTCCTACGAACTAAACACCTAACCCAACGCAAAGGGCCGCCCAGTTACCCCGGACGGCCCTTTTAATAAAATTATTGAAAGAGATTAATTGACATACTAACCAGCCTTGTAGAAATCAGCATTAAGGGACGCTGCAGTTCTTTTTTTGATTTAATTAAGTAATCTAGATCCATAGAATGATCACCGACAAGCGACAAGTATTCTGTTGCTTTTTCTTGGATAAACTTCATATCCTCCTCGATACCAAAAACGGTTTGGATATCTGTCAGAATTTGGACCTTATTGCTAATATCACGATTGCGCATCAAGATTTCTTCTCGAGATTGACCAGTAAAGTCATAGGTTTCTTCGCTATCAATTAAAAGCCTTAGTTTGTTAATTAGGTCCAACAAAATTTCCTTTTGCTTTCTTCTGTCGCTTTTTCTTTGAACAAGGAAATATGAAATTACAACAGCAATGAGAATAGTGATAATGTTAACAGCGGAAGCACTCCAAAATTCTTCATTGTGACCGATGTTGTAAAGGACAAATACGGCAAAGCCAATTGCTAACAAACTAACAGGGATCCACCATAGCTTGTTCTTTTTCTTCATCTTTAGAATTGAACCCCTTTCTCGATCAGTTGATCTTTGATATACGATTCAATTTTAGGAAGCCATGCGGGCTCTTCGTCTGAAATGATAGTAATCTTCAGAATGTCAGGGTCTGCAAATTCACGCACGAGTCCACCAAATGCTTCTTCCAAGAAGGATGTGGCATATCCGAATCCACCATCAAGAATAACAGTAAGAGGTTCGCCAGCGTTTTTCGCCTTGATATAGTTAGGTTTTAAGATTTTTTCCCTAAAGTCCTCGCCGGAGAAAGGGCCTTCCTTAATGTGGCGCCCACCGGGCATTTTTGTATAATCAGTAGCAATATTTATGGTAATCATAGTATCCTCCTTATTTTGCAATATCCCAAGAAAAGAGAGTTCCTTCGAAATATGAGTCGATGTTTTGCGTTAGAATAGAACCATCGACATTTACAGCACACTTGGCTTTACAAGAAATTATTTTTAGATTACAAATTTGATTATTCATACAATCCTCATATATTCCAGGCAGGCCTTTCCCTCTATATGATAGTTTAGTTTCACTTCGGGAGTAATCTCCTTTAAGTGCTGATTCTAAGTAAATTGCATCGTTGTTGACAGAGAAGATATCAGAAAATACTTCGCGCAATTTCCTCGATACGGTACTCGGAATGCCAGAGCCGATATCCAAAAAAACAAAGTGAATGGCCGTTCCGATGTCTTGCGCAAAAATATACCAGTTGGGATACATCTCTAAATGACCATCTGATTCGCTTGGCAAATGATATGCATGCTGATGTGTGTTGGTCATCAGCTCTATAATCATCGGGTAGAGGCGCTTGGTGTCTGTGTAGTTCTTGTCGCAATTGTTATGAACAAATTCACAGAATGCACCGGCAAGAGCGTTGTCTGCATCTGTACCATTGTGGATTTTCATAAATCTATTGCTATCGCTTAATCTACGAGTATATGGAGCATATACAAACTTAAAGAAACCAACATCTTGGAATACGGCACGGGCCGCGGGATCTCTGGGCATATTTCCTTCACATGCTATTTCAAAGACTCTAAGTTTCTTTGTGTTATTGATAATTGCAATTAAATACATTACAGCATCGGGGGTAATAACTTCGACCTGCGACAAATCAAAATACAGTGTATGCCGAGGTCCGCACTTCTTAATTTTTTCCATGACATCGTCGAAGAATTTTAACGAAGTATCTGTTGTATCAAACAAACACAACTCACGAGGTGCACTGACAATAACCCGATTTGTACTGCCTGCTTTGCGATTGGGTTCTCTCTTCTTAGGTCTAGAGCCTTTTGCTGAAATGCATAGCTTCCGACAGCGTGCATCGTGAAATATTTTGTTCTTTATCCGTCTCTTTATCTTTAACATATTTACATTACCCTATTATTGGAGGTTTATCCTGCAATAATAGGATAACATATATAGGAATTAAATGCAAATATATTTCAGCATAGGGAATGATGTTTTGGCAATATATACTATTCATATATGTTGCCAAAAGAACAACAAGTTGCATTTGTTTGAGCAACTTAATGTGGAATATCTGAAAAATAATAAAGAGGTATAAAAAGGCCGGCTGCAACAGCAGCCGGTATAGTGTTATTTAATTTCTTGCTCCAATCCCGCAAACAGTTCAGAATGGAAGAACTCGTCAATTGTAATACCCAGACCATCACACAGCTTTTTGATGGTGGATACAGTCGCGCTGTTGTTTCTGCCGCTAACGATATTGTTCACAGTGGACTGCGTAACACCACTAATGCTACTAAGTTTGTTAATTGAAATATCGCGTTCCTGGCATAGTTGAATGATTCTCTGCCGGACAGCTTCGCCTACGGTCATAGGTATCACCTCTTTCTAAGTAAAATGATACCTTTATGTACTTGAAAAGATTACCCCTTTTGGGTTAAAATAACCCAAAAGGGGTGAGGTTGTGTCAGTGTGTACATTTTTGGGTCACCGGGATTGTCCGGAGACAGTAAAACCGAAGTTAAGAGAGGTACTCGTAGATCTAATAACCAACCACGGGGTGGATATGTTCTATGTGGGACATCAGGGGCAGTTTGATGCCTATGTGCATAGCGAGTTGAAGAAATTAAAGCAAGAATATCCACAGATCAACTACGCCGTAGTGCTGGCCTATATGCCGGGCAAGAAGAACGGATACGGCGGTGACTCCGACACTATGCTCCCTGAGGGAATCGAGTCTGTCCACCCACACTATGCCATCTCCTGGCGCAACAACTGGATGCTCAAACAATCCGACTACGTCGTCACCTACATCACCCACTCCTGGGGCGGCGCTTATCAGTATGTGCGTAAAGCAGTCAGGACGAAGAAAAAGGTGATTAACCTGTGCTATGGTGTCGACATTACTTGATTTATATGATATAAACAAAGAAAGAGTTCGCGAAAATTACAAACGCTAT
>JAZKYA010000096.1:0-4207 GCA_045611945.1 Faecousia sp.
ATCATTGCCATTGCAGTTGTTGTGTCGACAGCAATCGGCATTTTGGGCATTAAATCCATTGTGGAAGTAATCCTATATGCACAACCAATGATTGTGCGTGTGGCAAAAAACGTCTACGCGTTTATTGCGGATGTGGTTGTGCTCATAGCAAGCCTACCGATTTGCTTCTGCCTAAACGGAACCATCCGCAAGTTTCTGAAAGACGAGAATTAGAGAGGTAAACTATGGAACAGTTTGTAAAAATGCTACATGATCGCTTGGAAGGCAAGAAAAATCTGCAGCTTCAGCTCTATGTGATCATGCAAAACGCAATCAATGAGATGCACAACAACGGTATCATTGCTTCTTTGACCGGAGAAGCTGCCAACGCCGTACATGATCCGGACCCTGATGTGCGTGTGCGGGAAAAAACCAGTTTGGCAAAGTCTGTTGGTAAACAGTTCATCCCTACAACTATGCCGGTGCCTTCCCAAGGTGGTTTGTCTTACCTGGCTAATTTGAATTATGATCCCAGATTTGTGAACTCTATTACACTATGCTTTCAGGGAGGCATCGAGGGACTACATATGACCTTCGGTGCAAATCCAAATGTCAAGCTGGATAAGTATATTATCCAGGTCGTTTCCGGAGGGAATGATCTGTCTGCATTTAAGGCAAATATTGAACAGTTGGACCAGATGTATGACGACATATCAATTGTGGTCATGTGCGATGGTAAGCTGGTCTACGGTCAGATGGAAACAGCGCAGCCTCAGATATCTAATACAGAAGAGAAAAAGGCTGAGAAGAAAGGCTTTTTTGCCAAGCTGTTCGGGAAGAAGTAAAGTGTCATTTTCGTGGCAGAAGTGGTAAAAAATAATGGCACGCCACTGCCGTATACTGAAATTGGGTTCTGTGTTATACTGGCAATGTGAAAAAATGGGTCTTCGAAAGAAGGCCCATTTTTTATACCTATTGAGGAGTGATATTATGAAATTCTGTCCATATTGTGGGGCCGACCTTGTAGACAGCAAGGTAATGTTCTGCGCAGAGTGCGGAGCAAAGCTGCCACCCCACGAAGCGGGAAGGACCGAACCGCTCAAGGAAGATATGCGTCCTACGTCACAAGACCCCAAAGAAAAGACATATAAGAGCAAAAAGAAACCACGAAATAAGCCTGCACCTCAAAAGAGTCCGGTGCAGTATATTGAAGAGTCGCCGCAAGACGATGGCTATGATGGATACTATGACGATGTGCAACCGCCTGATCTGGATCGTACTCGTGAAGGTGTTGACAAGGAGCTTATAAAGAAAATAGTGATTCTCGGTGTGAGCGTTCTTCTCATCATTAGCCTTTGTGTTGTGATGATGTATGTGCTTTGATCGTTGCGATTTTATGTTTTACCGGGTGTAATTGAATAAAAACATCAAGTGAGGTAATTAACATGAAATACATTTCGATTGGCGCAGTTTCTACCGGAAGCACCGAATATATCCTTAAGATCGCCCATGGAGGCTACACTTTTCAGCTTGACGGCGTTCTGGCTAGGCTTTGGCTGAACGGTAGATCTCAGTTCTGTACCGTAGCGGACCCGATTGACATTAAGGGGCTTACACAGTTACTGAAAATGGGTCTGGCAATTCAGGTAGAAGAGTGTGATGCCGGTGAATATCGTGCACTGACACATTGCACCATCGTCCCTGCTGAAAGTAAGTTTCCATACCTATTCCTAAGTGGCACTGAAAAGCGGGTGCTCACATGGCTGCGGGAGGCCGGTTTGGTACTAAGTATGGCTGAGCTTACCTATCTTGTTGAAAAAAATGTGGATAGTGAGGATAAGTTGCTCGGGAGCAGCAATGCGCAGGCTTTGGTAGAGCGAATTTACAATAAAGAAACGATCTACGATAATATTCTGGAAAACCAGATGGAGCATGCGCAATTGCGAGAGACTGTGGTAACTGCAATAAAGAAACTTTTGTCTAAAAACCGAATCGTTCTCCTATAGGGGGTCAATATATGAAAAACGCGTTCTTGCAAATACCCCGCCCCTTGCAAAAACAGATACTTCTTCGCTTGTTGGGGGCGATTCTGGGATTATTTCTATTAATTCTCTTCTTAATCGTCTATAAAGACTGGAGATTTTGGACTCCATGCGTTATACTAACAGTAATGTGCTTGGCAAGTGCTGGAACTCTGTTCTTCCGATGCGTTCTCGGGAACTACGTGGTTGTGGAAGGAATCTGTACGGATATTGATAAGTCAATGATCCGAAGGCGGGTCAAAGCAATCTATATCCGCAATGATCAGTTCTCAATCAAAATCGTGAATGCAAAACGGATCAGAAATCTATCTATTGGCGATACTGTTACTGTTTATGTAGCGGACAATAGTGCTGTCTATGATGTAGACGGCGTCAAGGTGATCTGCTACTACCTTGCTATGACTAAGGGGGAACACACATGAAGATAGAACAGATCTACGAGAAACTTAACGAGATTCGTGAGATGGTCTCCACATATGAGGAAGAGGATGGTACTGTTCCGGTTGATCCCGGTGATGTCCAAATATGTACCAATTTCTTTAAATCAGAACTTCAGCGCGCCTTGGAAAGAGGAAAGTCGCAAAAGCAAAAAAGGCAGAGCGCGGAATAAAGGGGTTGACTATGCGGCCAAACTGTGCTATGCTTTTATTAGTACATGATCATTAGTTTTGCGTTGGCAAAACATAGGTTGCGAGTTTCATTAGTGCTATTTGCGTCCATTTTACGCAAATGGCACTTTTTTTATTTACCCCGCCGTGATTTCTGCCTGCCTTGTGCGGGTTGAAATATATTATTTTGCAATGCAGGGCAAACCTGCAGGAAGGAGTTTTTATGCTAAAAATCTTCGCGTCCGACATGGTAGTCTCTAAAGGTTACCAAAACACCCCTGCCCTAAAGTTCTCCGAGAAGGGCGACTTTGTCCGTTTCCGTGTAGGCCAGAAGATCTACGACCCCCGTGCTGAAGCTAATCACCGTTGGATCAATATGACGGTAAAGTGCTTCGATCCGGCTCTCGTGGATCGTATTCGTAAGATGCAGCTCAAGGATGGTTCCGTTATCAGCCTGAGTGGCCGTTACGATGAGGATACCTGGGAAGATGAAGAGACCAAGGAAAAGCGTGTTATGCCCTGCATTCTTCTGGAGGATCTGGAATTTTGCGGCGTAAAGCGCAATGGAGACGGTCAGAAGCCGGCAAACGGCAATCAGGCCAATGCACCCGCATCCGGAGCAGCAACCGAGCCTCCCGCACCCGCACAGCAGGCAGAAACGCAAATGCCTGGTAACTTTACGGGTTACGAGAACTTTGGCGGCGGCAATAGTTTCTTTAATCTGTAAGGGAGAAGGAACTGAACAAATGAATATGGCGTATTAAAACGCACATGAGTACCAAGCCTGGAAACTCATGTGCGTTTTTTTATGCCCAAAAGAAGGAGAAACCGCATGAGCAACAAAGATTTTAAACGACACATTGCCTATGAAGTGTTGGTATTTTTAGGGTTATTAGCCCTGCTTACCTACATCACACGCCTTTGGCCCATTCTTCTGCTGGTGATCCTGGGGATCTTCATTGCCGCACTTCGGCTGCTGTTTCTATCGAATACCAAGGTAGAACCCGCAAAACCGGTTTTGGCATTGCCGCCCCCGTCTCAACCAGCCACTGAGAAAGACATGCAGTCCATGGCTTACGCGATCATCATGCGCCGGATCACACAGATTCTCCAGAGTAAGTATCCGGAGGTCAGATGGATTTGGGAAAACCCCAACGCTAAAGAAGATATCATGATCGGCAATCCGGTCTATGTGCTTCTGAATAAAGCAGGGGGCTATCGCAAAGGACGCGTAGTGCTTCGGAACCTGCAGGTCTTCGACGTGGTATTTGAAGAAGAGAAGCCCAAGGGTGATCAAAATCCCCCCGTGGAACCGCCTAAGCAAGATCCTGTTCCGCCAGTTCCTGAAGATGATGAAGATGATGCTCCTGCGGAGAACTTCGGTCTCATC
The DNA here is from genome assembly GCA_045611945.1 of Faecousia sp. GTDB lineage: Bacteria > Bacillota > Clostridia > Oscillospirales > Oscillospiraceae > Faecousia. Next base: position 4,020 of record JAZKYA010000096.1, read on the forward strand.
GCATTCCAGTGGGTCGAGGCTCACATCATGGAACTGAATGAGAAGATCAACGAGGCGATTGCCCAGGGATTGTCCAGCTACATCATTTCCGCAGAGGAGCTTCCCGTGTCTGAAAGCTGGGAAGAGATCTGTAAGGAACTGATTCGTAACGACCTTCAAGGAGCCTCGTGCTGCGATGAAGGAATCAT
>JAZKYA010000097.1:0-4124 GCA_045611945.1 Faecousia sp.
GCAAGAGATAACTGTTTGCTGCGATGTATTCAGAAGCCACCCGGTTGGGTGGCTTCTTTTTTTGCGTTAGGTTCGGAAATGTCAAAAGATGTGGGATGATTTTTGCATTTTTTGGTTATTTTACTCCTTGAAAGTGCTGCCTGACAGTGCTAGAATACGGCAGGCTGATTGCCGGTGTGGGAAACCGCCATTCAGCGATCAATACGAATAAAGAAGGCGCATATCATGGAAACCTATCTGATCTGCCTGGCCGTCGCCCTGATCGGCGGACTGCTCCTCTCCCGACTGACAAAACTACTGAACCTGCCTGCGGTGACTGCCTACCTGCTGGCCGGTCTGCTTCTCGGCCCCTTTGCCATTGGCCGCATCGGTTTGAATGGTTTGGGCTTTTCCTCCCTGGAACAGGTGGGGGGCATGAGCATCATTACACAAACAGCCCTCGGTTTTATTGCCTTTACCATCGGCAATGAATTCCGCCTGGGTCAGCTGAAGTCCATGGGCCGCAGTGCCATTACCATTGGTATTTTACAGGCAGTGGTCACCACCGTGGTGGTGGATATTATTTTAATTGGTCTGCACTTGGCGTTCCCCAATGTGATCTCTGTGCCCTGCGCGATCACTTTGGGCGCTATCGCTTCTGCCACCGCTCCTGCCGCTACATTGATGGTGGTGCGCCAGTACAAGGCGGACGGTCCGTTGACCAGACTTCTGCTGCTGGTAGTTGCCATTGATGACGCGGTGGGCCTGCTGCTGTTTTCCGCATCCTACGGTATCGCTTCCGCTTTGGCCCATGGCCAGGTCAGTGTAACCGCCGTTGTATTGGAGCCGGTTCTGGAGATCGTTCTGTCCCTGGGCCTTGGCGCGGCGATGGGATGGCTCCTGAACTGGGTGGAGCAGTTTTTCCACTCCCGCAGTAAGCGTATGACCATTTCTGTAGCATTTGTTTTGCTGACAGTGGGATTGAGCATGATGAAGTTTCAGTTGGGCGGCATCCACTTCGGGTTCTCGTTGCTGCTGGTTTGCATGATGACCGGCACTGTATTCTGCAACATCTGCGACTACTCCGAGGAACTGATGACCCGTATTGAAAGCTGGACAGTACCGCTGAATGTGCTGTTTTTCGTAATCTCCGGCGCTGAACTGGATCTGGAGATTCTGGCCAATCCGATGACCATCCTGGTGGGCGTGATCTATATTGCTGCCCGTTCCGCAGGAAAATATTATGGCGCAGCCATAAGCTGCCGCCTTACCAGACAGTCGAAGCCGGTTACAGACAACCTTGGAATTACACTGCTCCCCCAGGCCGGTGTGGCACTGGGTATGGCCTTGACCGCTGCCAGCCTGCCCGATGGGGCGCTGGCAAGAAATGTGGTTTTGTTCGCGGTGCTTGTGTATGAACTGGTTGGCCCTGCGCTGACCAAACGCTCCCTGCTGGCTGTAGGTGAGATCAGACCCGAAGGACGCAAGAGCGCCCGTGTTCCCAACGAGAAAAATTGACAGGAAGCAGCCGGACTTAGGTCCGGCTGTTTTCAGTTGCTTCAGCCCAATGGAATAGGAAAGTGTATGATTCCACAAATAAGGGGAATACTTTTCCAAGAGGTGGTAAATATGGTAAAAGGTATTTCACGGCAGGTGATCGTTGTCCATTCGCCGGATCAAAAGCTTTTCGAGCAAGCGATCTTTATTATTAAGGAAGATGCCATCGGAGAAGCTGGGGTAACGGATGAAGCACTTCTGAAGGAAGCTGACCGCCTGATCAAGAGCGGAAGCGGCAGAAAGCGGAAACTGATATACTACGGTCCAACATGGGCAGCATTGGGCGCAGCGGTTACCGGCATTGCCTGGGTGCTGACGGTGCTCTTTTAGCTTGCGAAAATAGGCAATCTGTGGTATAATGTCCCCGGTCAGGAGGTGATACCGTGATTCTGGGGGACTACACAATCGAAAAGCCTTTGGTGTTAGGGCCAATGGCAGGCGTGACGGACTGGGCGTTCCGTACCGTCTGCGCAAAGCTGGGAGCCAATATCACCGTTACGGAAATGGTATCCTCCCGGGCATTGGTCTACAAGGATAAGAAGAGCGCGGCGCTGCTGAAAAAGACTCCTGTGGGCCTTTGCGGTGCACAGATCTTCGGCAACGACCCGCAGATCATGGCCCAGGGCGCTGAACTGGCTTTGGAGATATCCGGCTGTGATTTTCTGGATATCAATATGGGTTGTCCCATGCCTAAGATCGCAAACTCCGGTGACGGCTGCGGCCTAATGCGCACCCCGGAGCTGGCGGAGAACATTGTAAAAGCGGTCAAAAGGGCAGTGGATGTGCCTGTTACGGTCAAGTGCCGCCTGGGCTGGGACAAGGGCAGCATCAATGTGCTGGATTTTACTAAGCGGATGGAACAGGCGGGAGCGGATATGGTCACGGTCCACGGCAGGACCCGCAGTATGCTCTATTCCGGCGTGGCGGATTGGGATATGATCCGCAAGGTCAAGGAGCAGCTTTCCATTCCCGTCATTGCCAACGGCGATATCGTATCGCCGGGAACGGCCTTGCGGTGTTTGAAGTGGACCGGAGCTGACGGTTTGATGATCGGCAGAGCAACCTTTGGTGATCCCTGGATCTTCGGGCAGGTCAGCGCTGCCATGGCAGGGGATGAGATTCCACAGCGGCCCTGCCTTGCAGACCGTGTGGATGTGGCGCTGGAGCAGTTCCGCCTTGCTTATGAGGATAAAGGCGAACACATTGCCTGTCTGGAAGCTAGAAAGCATTTTGCCTGGTATCTGCGCGGTGTCTCCCACAGCGGCTATTATAAGACTCAGATCTCTGCCATTGCCTCTATGGAGGATATTGCGCGGATTGCCAAGGATATCAAGAATGATTTGAAATGAATAATTTTATCCGCCGTTTCGCATCCTACCAAAGAGGTGAGAATGTGAAGCGGTGGATCTCTTTTTTACTGATACTGGCCCTGCTGCCGGTACTGCCTGTACAGGCAGACACCATCAAGTGGGTGGATTTTGGCGTTCCCTACGAATCATTGGAATATGCCATGGATACGGATATTGCCACCTTTGAGCAGGAGAAGCATATCCCCATGGTGGATATTCTGGCGCTGGCTGCCTGCCGCACCGGGGGCAAGTGCGGCCTTTCGTCAGTGAAGAAAGCGGCAGCCGATCTGAAAGGGGATAAAAGCCCTGAGGAACTGCTGGACGGAACATATAAATACTACCCTTATTACCACGAGGCCTACAGCGCGGTACTGGGTGGGCTGCTGGGTTCATTTGAAATTGAAATGGACGGACAGTGGAAGCAGGTTTACGGACTGAAGGCGTTTTCTCCCATAGCCGCCGGTTACGGCTACAGCCACAGCGATGATTTCGGTGTCAGCCGCAGCTTTGGCTTTAAGCGCAAGCACCTGGGCCATGATATGATGGGCTCTCAGGGTACGCCCATTGTGGCGGTGGAAGGCGGTGTGGTAGAGGCCATGGGCTGGAACCGCTACGGCGGCTGGCGCATCGGCATCCGCTCCTATGACTCCAAGCGCTACTATTATTATGCGCACCTGCAAAAGGACCATCCCTTTGCGGACGGTTTGCAGGTGGGGGATATGGTGGATGCCGGCGATGTGATCGGCTTTATGGGCAGGACCGGATATTCGGATAAGGAGAATGTGAATAACATCGAAACGGTGCATCTGCACTTTGGTATGCAGCTTGTGTTTGACGAAAGCCAGAAAGAGTGCCTGTCTGAGATATGGATCGATGTGTATGATATTGTAAGGCTGCTGAACAGGCACCGCAGCTCTGTAAAGAAAACTGCTGACGGCTGGCAGCGGGTGTACCCATATAGGGACCTGGATGTTGAAGGATTCAGAAGATAAATGATCGTTTAGCGGCCCAAGGCCGAATGCAAAATGTAAAATGCATAATGCAAAATTATGGGGAGCGATGCGAGCGCTGCCAGTGGCAGAGCAAGCGAGCTGAGCGAGTGGCAGCGGTCGGCAAGACGCAAGCCTGCTTCGACAGGCGAAGCGGCTGCCGGGCACCGCAACAGGGCTTTGCTAACGCAAATGATTTTAATAGTCGGCGTAGCCGACACCTTAATTTTGAATTTTGCATTTTGAATTT
>JAZKYA010000098.1:0-1936 GCA_045611945.1 Faecousia sp.
TATACTGGATAGATAGCTACCTCTAAATACTCCCCACAGTAATATTTCTTCTCTCTGTACTTCCTTTGCATATATGTTCCCTTTCCTATATGGTCATTGTGTTAATACCTTATACAAGCCTGCCATACGGGACAGCAATCCATCCCGTCGGCAAGTGTTACGCATCTATAGTAGATGACGAAAAATCGGCTTTTGAGCAGGGTCGCAAGCACCGACAAAATGGGCATAAAAATCCCGCTACCTCTATTTTAGCCGCATTTGCAGATAAGGGCGGGTAGCGGAGTTTTAGGTGTTATTCCAGGGTGGGTTAAATTTGCAGAGGAAACAAGCAAATTTTCGTTTGAAATTTTGACCCTTTTATAGTAAAATACAAGTACACCAAACAAATCAATGCTTTTTGTTTGTGTCATCGCACAGCGTATCCGCCAAAGGTATTGACGGCAGCCGATACCCTTTTCTACGGTGATAGCTTGCGTGCAGTTTTGGCCAAATCGATTCTGCCGTAATGTATTGAGCCGTGGGGAGGTGTATTTATGAAAAGAGTAAAAGCAGCATGTATTCTGCAGACCCTGGTATTTATGCAGAAGGAAGATTGTGGTCTGAGCAAAAACTCCATTATCGAAAGCAATCGTCGTGAATTTGAGCATTACAAACAGACAATGGAGAAAACTCGCACTCGCTACCAGATTATCAGCCAAGAAGAACAAGAAGATGGTTCTCTCGTTGTTCGTGTTCGCAAACAGTACAACGACAAGGCGGATGTCAGCGAATACTTCCAGTAAGCACGCAGCCGCCCATCAAGGGCGGCTGTTTCTTGTCAAAATATAGATTTGTGCAAAATATCCATTTGCAATTCAAAAACAATTTTTGATATAATTTTATTACTTTATCTATGTGAAAATGGGGGAAGTCTGCATGAAAGAATACGAAATTGTAGCAAAGTTTTGCAATGCCTGTGCTGGTAATTCCAGGCCGCAGACATTTTTTGAAGAAGCCGAAGTGGAAAATACGGATGATTTTGTTCGTATGAAGCACAGCAAGGATTTTGATAAGTTTTCCAAGGAAGTCTTGCCTACTGGACAGATTATCTATAAATATGATAATGGTAGTGTTATGTATTCTTATGAATTCACGGAGCTTTAACTGGGGTAAAAGATGTTTAAGGTAAATGATGTTGTTGTCTATGGCTCGCAAGGTGTTTGTGAGATTATAAGTATTGAAGACCAGAATATTGGCGGAGAAACAAAAAAGTATTTCGTTCTTAAACCTAAGAATGACAAGGGTGCAACCTTTTATGTGCCTACATGGAACGAAAAGGCGTGGGGCAAAATGAGAAAGGTAATGACCAAAAAAGATGTAGATGCCTTAATTGATTCTATGCCAAATAAGACGCCGACTTGGATAGCGAACGAGAACGAGCGTAAAGAAACCTACAAGCGGATTCTTGCAAGCGGAGACCAAGCTGCTATTATATCAATGGTACAAGCACTTTTCCATCACAAAAAGGAACGGGAAGCTGAGGGAAAACGGCTGCATATGTCCGACGAGCATTTTATGAAAGATGCTGAGCAGATTTTGTACAATGAGTGGCAGTATGTACTGAGTGTGGATAAGGCTGGATTGATGGCATATATTTTTGAGCGAATCGAACGCAGATAATTTCGGATAAATCTAACAAGAATAGCAGCCGCCGACCTGATGGTCGGCGGCTGTGCTGTTTTCTGTCATGTTGGGGGCAAAATGTGGTTATTTGAAAAGTAGTGTGCCAGTAGTACAAATGGGGTCAACCCGTTGCAAAGGGTGGTAAGCAAAAGCATAGCTTGGTGTGCCGCTGCTGGGTCAAATCTTGCCATGGCAGACAAACAAAATCTTCATTCCATAACTCTCCAAATTAACGGTGTCATTGCGAGGAGCATAGCGACGTGGCAATCTCCCG
>JAZKYA010000099.1:0-36596 GCA_045611945.1 Faecousia sp.
AAAATGCATAATGCAAAATTGTAGTATTTGCTAACGCAAATGATTTTAAATAGTCGGCGCAGCCGACACCTTAATTTTGAATTTTGCATTTTGAATTTTGAATTCAGCAACGCAAGTTGCGTATGTAAACGATCATTTATAGTATTCTTAAGATTTGTACCGGTGTGCAAACTTGCAATGCTGTTAGGTCTATGGTACAATAATGAGAAATTACAGGCAAGGAGCAAAGCATATGCAAGTCAAGGACTCTCAAGTGGTGAGCCAGGCGCAGAAGGTCATATCCCAGGTGCGCCGTGTGGTAGTCGGCAAGGACAAAACCTTGCTGTGGGTGCTGGCAGCAATCATGGCAAAGGGCCATATTCTGCTGGAGGATATTCCCGGCGTGGGCAAGACCACCATGGCACTGGCTTTCTCCCGGACACTGGGCCTGTCTTACAACCGTGTGCAGTTTACCCCGGATGTGCTGCCCTCCGATGTAACCGGCTATTCCATTTTGAACCAGGCCACGGGGCAGATGACCTATCAGCCCGGTGCTGTGCTGTGCAATCTCTTTTTGGCGGATGAGCTGAACCGGGCAACATCGCGTACCCAATCCGCCTTGCTGGAAGCCATGGAGGAAGGACAGGTGACGGTGGACGGTGTCAGCCACAGGCTGCCCCAGCCCTTTGTGGTCATCGCCACCCAGAACCCCACCGGTGCCGCCGGCACGCAGCTTCTGCCCGACAGCCAGATGGACCGTTTTATGGTGCGGCTGTCCCTGGGCTACCCCAATCCCAAGGACGAAATGGCCATGGTCATGAACCGCCAGGGCCAGGACCCGCTGCACAGCCTTTCCCAGCTTCTCGCTCCCACGGATGTGGCGCTTCTGCAGGAAACGGTGGCTCAGACCTATGTGAGCGCGGATGTTGTGAAGTATATCGTAGACCTGATCGGCGCTACCCGGCGGCATGAGGATATTGCCCGTGGCGCCAGTCCCCGGGCCACCCTGGCTGTCACCGCTATGGCGAAAGCCGTTGCTCAGCTCCGGGGCAGAGATTATGTGATCCCTAAGGATGTGCAGGAGGTATTTCCCTTCGTGACCGCCCACCGTCTGCTGCTTTCCCAACGGGCAGAGGGCAAGGGCCTGACCCCCGAGCAAATACTGGCACAAATCATTGGCGGGGTAGAAGCCCCTAAACTGCGCTGATATGACCCAGCGGCGGATCGTTTATTTAACGGCTTTGACAGCCGGTATCGTCTTTTACTGGGCAAACCGGTCATGGCTCAGCGCCCAGCTTCTGTTGACAGCGGCAGTGCTGCCCTGGCTGTCACTGCTGGTGAGCCTGCCGGCCATGGTAAGCTGCAAGGCAGGATTGCAATGCCCCGGCCATGTAACCGTGGGTTCTCCCGCCTGGGCTGCTTTGGATATCCATTGCCGGTTTCCTGTGGCGCTGGTCATGGGAAAGCTGCGGCTCTTTGCGCCCGTTACCGGGAAAACAAAGAAGATCGCGCCAGGGGCGGCGCTCCCCACCTCCCACTGCGGCGCATTCCGGGTACGATGCCACCACCTGTGGATCACGGATTACTTAGGACTGTTTCGGCTGCCGGTACGCCTTCGGGAGGACCGGCTGGTGTTGGTGCGCCCTGTGCCATCGCTGCCTGCCCAAATGCCCGACATGAGCCGCTATCTCTGCGGCACCACCCGTCCCAAGCCCGGCGGCGGCTACGCGGAAAACCACGAGCTGCGGCTGTACCGTCCCGGCGACAATTTACAGCAGATCCACTGGAAGCTTTCCGCCAAGACAGGTAAGCTGATCATCCGGGAGCCTATGGAAACGCTGCAGGACGCAGCCGTTCTGACCATGGAGTTTTCCGGGCAGCCGGATGTGCTGGATCAAAAGCTGGGCCGGCTTCTGGGCATGAGTACCTATCTGGCAGAGCAGGGTATCAAGCACCGGATCTTCTGCTATACAGGCAAAGGCATGGAGATCTGCAGCGTTTCCACCGAGCAGGAAGCCCTGGACGCGGTAGACCGGATTCTGCAGCTTCCCACCGTGCCGGCAGACAAAATCCCTCCCTATCCAAAGGCCATCTGGCGTTACCACATAGGAGGTGACGGCAGTGACAACTGAGAAACGAAACAACTGTCTGACGGCAGGCATTCTGGGCGCTCTTGCCGCTTTTGGCGGCATCGGCTGCATGGTCACCGGCCTGCATATCGATCAGATCTCCATGGCAGCAGTGGCATCCGTCTGTATACTGGCGGCAGCAGCCTGCGCTGCCACAGCAGGACGCAGGCTGTTTCCCATTGTACCGGCGCTGCTGACCGTGATCTGCCTGGGATCATGGCTGAAAGGGACGCTGGAGCTGAGCGCAGAGGCGCTGCTGAATCACATTTCTTATCTGTACGATCTGGGCTACGGCTGGGGCGTTATCCGCTGGAGCAATGAACACCTTTCCGTAGATATGGCCCAGCAGGCGCTGTGCATCCTGGGTGCCCTCACCGCCATGGGCGTGAGCTGGAGCTTTCTGCGGTGCAGAAGTGTCTGGCTGGCCGCTGCATTGGTTTCTATACCGGTAGTACCCTGCATGATCCTGGCGGATACCGTTCCGTCAGCTCCTTACTTATTCCTATCTCTTTTGTGCCTTGCGCTGCTTCTGCTGACCCGTCTGGCCCGCAAGGAGGGACACGGCAATGCCCTGTTGAAGATGCTGGCGCTGCCGGCAGCCGCCGCCCTGCTCATACTGTTTACCTCCCTGCCCCGGGAGGAATATACCTGCCTGCAGCGTCTGGATGCCATCATTGGCCATGTGCAGGAGTATTTCACCGACAGCAGCAAGGAAGGGCCAAACATCCCTGTGCAGCAGGAAAGCGGTTGGGTGGATCTGGCTGCTGTTGGCCCGAAACAGGATCAAAAAACTGCCGTCATGGAGGTATTTGCCCAACAGTCGGGATACCTGTATTTAAAAGGCGCAGCCTATGACACCTACCGGGGCACCTGGTGGGACAGCAAAGATACCGGGGCTGCCCCTGTCAGCAGCAGCGGAAACATCTACGCCTTCATTACCACCAAGGCTATACACGATGTTCTGTACCTGCCCTACGGTGTGGGCAGCATCCACCCGGAGGCAGCCCTCACAGAGGAAAACGGCCGGGTCAAAAATCCGGACTATCTGCGTACCTATACCGTATACTACAGCCCCCTGCCCGCCTATACAGAGTCCTGGCAAAAGGCCGCCGAGGATGTACCCCAGCAGCTTACCCAGCTTCCCAATGACACATTGGAAGCGGCCAGGCAGTACCTGGCCCGGGAGCTGCCGGAGCTGGATACCGTCAGCGGCGTATGGAGCAAGGCCAAAGCCATTGCAGAACATGTATCCCGGTCGGCCCGGTACAGTCTGCAGACGGCGCAGATGCCCCAAACCAGCAATGACTTCGCACTGTGGTTTTTGGAGGAAAGTGAGACAGGCTACTGCATTCATTTTGCCTCTGCCACAACAGTCCTGCTGCGGGCAGCCGGGATTCCTGCCCGGTATGTGACCGGCTATCTGGTCAGTGCCAATCCCACCGTTACAACGAAGGTCACCAAAGGCGATGCCCACGCCTGGGCAGAGTGTTATGTGGATGGTGTGGGCTGGGTCCCACTGGAAGCCACACCCGGATACAGCGTTTCCCAGGAGGCCGGAAACGAAACCACCGCCCCCACTGAAGATCCTTCTGCTACCCAGGATACGGCTGCCCAGAATACAGAAACCCAGGAAACCCTGGGCCAGCAGCCCACCGGCCCGCAAACAGACAGCACCGCGCCGGAGCTGCCCACAGACCAGCCCTCTCAGAATACCAGCCCCGTGGGCGGCGTCGACGGACCTGAGCCACCCCAGTCCCAAACAGCGTTCCTGTGGATGAAATGGGCATTAGGCATCCTGTTTGCCGCAGGCATTGTGACGGGGCAGTGGCGTCTGCGGGTCTGCCTAAGGCAAAAAAAGCGTCACCGGGGCAAACGTAGCGCCCAGGCCCTTGCCCGTTGGCGTGAGGTGGTGCTGCACTGCCGTGTGCGGCGCATCACTCCCGATGCCCGGCTCCATGCTCTGGCCCAGAAGGCCCGGTTTAGTCACCACGCTGTCACCCGGGAGGAACTGATGGAATTTAACGCATGGCTCAACCGTTCAAAAGAAGCGATCCGGCAGCTTAGCCTGCTGAAAAGATTCCTGGCAACGGTCCTGTTTGCCCTGTACTAACCGATACCATAAAAAAGCCGCCCCCGGGCGGCTTTTTGTATTATACGCTCTGCATGGCCTTTTTCGCTTTTTTATCCTTCAGATACCAGGGCAGATACGCCACACCGAACAGCACTGTGATCACCGCTGCCATGATCAGCGTCCGCAGGAGGAAGTTGGGGGGCAGGATGTCCAGCACCGAAGGGGCTTCCTCAGGGCTTGCCAGGAACAGGTAGTTGGCACCGTTGCCAATCAGACGGTTGGAGAAATAGGCCACCACCGCCAGCACCAGCAGCGCAAGATAGGACTTTACCGCCGACTTGACCGTGGGCCGCATACCGTGGACAAAGATCATATAGAACACCGCCATATACCCAAGGGTATGTTCCGCCCAGAACTGGTAATAGCGGAACCGGGTGGGGCCGGTATGACTGATGACAGCCGGGGTGATCAGCGCGAAGATCGAGCCGGAGAACAGCCAGAAGTAGGAAATATCAAATAATGTCTGATTCTTTCCGATGACCATGTAACTGCAGAACACCACAGCCCAGCCGCACACCGTAATGGGCAGATGGTCAGCCGCGTTCGGTCCAAGAGACGGCATACCCACCAGACGCCAGTAGTAAGACATTTCCGAAAAAATCAGCAGGAATGCCAGTGTGTAGCGCAGGCGCTCCTCATGCCTATAATCCCGGATCTGACCCCGGAAGCGGTAAATCAGAAAGATCACACCCATCAGTACCAGGATCGGCAGGAAATGGGCCAGTGTGAAGTTGGAAAATTCCACGCCTTCCCCCTGCCCAAAGAAATACCCGAAGAATTCCTTCATTTTAAAACCTCCGTTGTCAATGCCCGTGTTTCAAACTGCCTTAATTATAGGGCAATACTGTCGAAACTGCAAGCATATCCGGGAAATTTGGAATATTTCCGATTGACATAAGGAATCCCCGGCTGTCATACGGACAGCCGGGGAGCGCTTGGCTGGTTACAAAGTCTGCTTTTGCACCTTTTTCCGGCTGATGACCTGCAGCACAATGACGATTGCCAACAGGCACAGGCCAATGGTGTCGGTGACCCAGCCGGGATAAATCAGCATCAATCCGCCGGCAGCGCTGATGATGCGCTCATACCAACGCATCGGATGGATCACATACCCCTCCAACGCAGCGGAAACGCCAAAGATACCGGCTACAGAGGTAATGCAGATCAGAATGACATCGGCAGCGGTGGTGTCGATGAACAGCATGGCCGGATTCAGCGCGAAAACATAAGGAACAATAAACGCGCCGATTGCCAGCTTGGTGGATGTAAAGGCAGTCTTCATGGGGTTGGCATTGGCAATGGCAGCGCCCGCGTAGGCAGCCAGCGCCACAGGAGGCGTCAGATCAGCAACAATGCCAAAGTAGAACACGAAGAAGTGGGCAGCCACTTCCGGAACGCCCATCTTGATCAGGATGGGAGCGCAGGTAGCGGCCATAATGCAGTAGTTGGCCGTGGTGGGAACACCCATACCCAGGATGATGCAGCACAGCATGGTCAAAAACAGCGCCACAATAACCTGGTTACCGGCAACGGCTACGATGCCGTTGAAGAGCATAAAGGCCAGGCCGGTCACACCGATGATACCGGCAACGATACCGGCTATGCCACAGGCTACCGCAACGGTGATCATACCCTGACCGCCGGCTGCCAACGCCTCCAGCAGCCGCTTCGGGGTGATGCGGGTTTCCTTGTTGAACATGCTGACAACGATGGCCACAGCGATGGCAATGGCAGCAGCGTAGGCAATGGACCGGGTGCTGCTGGCTACCAGATAGATCAGCAGGATCAAAGGCAGCAGCAGATAGGTTTTCTTTAGCAGCGGCTTCAGCCGGGGCAGCTCTTCCTTCGTCAAGCCCCGGAGTCCTTCCTTCTTTGCTTCCAGATGGACGGTGATGAATACACCCGCGAAGTACAGAACGGCAGGCAGGATCGCCTTGGTAACAATATTGGAGTAAGGAACGCCGATGGTTTCAGCCATCAGGAAGGCGGCAGCGCCCATGATGGGGGGCATGATCTGTCCGCCGGTAGAAGCAGAGGCTTCGGCAGCGGCGGCAAACTCAGGCTTGTATCCGGTTTTCTTCATCAAGGGGATGGTCACCGCGCCGGAACCAACGGTATTGGCCACAGAAGAACCGGAAACCATACCCTCCAGAGCAGACGCCACAACAGCTACCTTGGCAGGACCGCCGGAGAAACGGCCAACCAGAGCGTTGGCGATCTGGATAAAGAAGTCGGCAATGCCTGTCCGCTCCAAGAACGCGCCAAAGATGATAAACACCACAATGTACTTGGAACACACATTGACAGGTGTGGAGAGGATGCCCTCCTTGGAGTAAAACAGCACTCGCACATACTCGGTGATCCGGGCAATCATATTGGGGTTGGTAGAGCCCCAGATCAGAGCATACACCAGCAGCGCGCCTGCCACGCACAGGATCGGCAGACCCACACAGCGGCGGCAAAGCTCTGCCAGGCAGACGATACCCAGTATGCCGATCACCACCTCATAAGGCAGGATTGAGAAGCGGGAAACGATGGCAGTGGCGTTGACCGCGTAGTACAGGAAAGCGCCCGTACCCACAACCATCAGCACGATGTCATACCATGGCATGTAGTTGACCCGCTGCACACCCTTTTTTGCCGGGAACACCAGAAAGCCGATAAACACGATATAGGCCATGAAGGTTGTCAGCCGCAGTTCATCCAGCCATGTGGCAAACAGGGTCACATAAAGGCAGAATAAGGAAAACAGCGCCAGGACACAGGTAATCAAGATCTTGGGCACACCTTCCCAGACCCGCGTATTGGATTCCCGGTCATATTTTTTCATGACCGCATCCAGATCCATCGGCTCCTGGACAGGGGGTGTTTTTTTCTTAAAAAACATCATGAAAACCTCCTTGAAAAGTAGCGGAATTGGCTGCGGCCAATTCTAACCGCAGCCAATCTGGATTAAGGAATGCGAAGGTCTTACTCGGCGTCTACCGTAACGCCCTTTTCGGCAAAGTACTTGGCAGCACCCTTGTGGAAGGGAGCGGTCATACCGGTCGTCGCGTTCTCGATGGACAGCTCCGCGCGCTTGGCGTGGCTGATGGCGTCAACATTGTCGAAAATGGCCTTGGTGATGTTGTAAACATCTTCCTCAGAAGCAGAGGTGCTGACGATCAGGGTAGCCTTAACGGTAACGGTGGTGACATCCTCGGTCTGGCCCTTGTAGGTCTCAGCGGGGATCACATAGCTAGTGTAGTAGGGGGAGCTTTCCATCAGCTTGGCGGCAATATCGCCGTCGATAGGCACCAGGGAAGCATTGGCAGCCAGGCACAGCTCGGTGATCGCGGGAGTGGGAGCGCCTGCCACAATAAAGGCAGCATCGATCTTGCCGTCCTTCAGGGCATCAGCGGAGTCGCCGAAGGACTGGTACTGGGGAACGATGTCCTCCTCGGTCAAACCGGCAGCGCCCAGAATATCGATAGCGTTGAAGTACACACCGGAGCCGGAAGCGCCGATAGAAACCTTCTTGCCCTTCAGATCGGAAACGCTCTTGATGCTGGGATCCATGGTGATCAGCTGCACAGCCTCAGCGTACAGGCCGCCGATAACGCGGAAGGAATCCAGCTTGCCTTCCTTCTCGAAGGAACGGGCACCTGCGTATGCATAAGCCATAACATCGGACTGGACAGTGGCCAGCTGATAGTTACCGGCGTGAATGCCCAGGATATTGGCCTTGGAGCCGTCGGTAGAGACCACATTGACCTCAATGCCGGCAGTAGTCTTGATCTGGTTGCCCAGAGCGCCGCCAAAGGCGTAATATGTACCGGTAGAGCCACCGGTGCCCATAGTCATCTTGGTCGCGGATACATTGCCGCAGGCCACCAGGGACACGACCAGCATCAAAGCCAGCACAAAGGAAACGATCTTCTTCATAAGTAATTACCTCCTTAGAAAGTTACTATTCATTATATTCGCTTTTTGCGATTTTGCAAGAATAAAATTTCATAATCTGTTATTTTTTCCTTATTTTTACCGGGCAGTTATCGGTTTTTTGCAGGATTGCGCGGTGCTTGTTTTGTATATTTATTCTATTTATGCATATTTTTGTGGAAGCTATACAATCGCAAACCGCAGCTTCCCAGGGATTTCTGCATTTGTCACATAATTCTGAATCCGGAGATCCCTGGGGAAAATATACCAAAACGCATCGGTACATACAATTACATCGGGAAATATTTTACATTCTCTGCACCCCAAAGACCTCCCAAAATATAATGGGTACAGGAGGTGTAATATGAATCACTTTGTCATAATGGCGCTGGTCGCGACACTGGGGACCTGGTTTGTAACCGCTCTGGGCGCGGCTACGGTCGTCTTATTTACATCCCCCAACCCAAAAAGCCTGAATATTATGCTTGGATTTGCCTCCGGTGTTATGATCGCGGCCAGCTTCTGGTCTCTGCTACAGCCGGCAATCGAGCGGGCGGAGGCCACATCCGGTCTGCCTGCTTACCTGGTGGCGACAGCAGGGTTTTTGTTCGGTGCCCTGTTTATGTGGGCATCCGACAAAGTCGTTTCCTTTGCCAGAAGGAAAGCGGATATTGCCGAGGGCAAAACCAATGAGCGTCTGCACCGGATCATCATGCTGGTCCTTTCCATCACCCTCCACAATATACCGGAGGGCTTGGCAGTGGGCGTTGCCTTTGGCGCTTTACAGGACGGCGGTTATGGGGCAGAAGAGCTGATGGGGGCAGTTTCAGTGGCGGTAGGGATCGGCCTGCAGAATTTCCCCGAGGGGGCGGCGGTTTCCGTCCCCTTGAGAAGAGAAGGATATTCCAGAAAAAAATGCTTTCTGTTCGGTCAGGCCTCCGGTATGGTAGAGCCCATCGCCGGCGTGCTGGGGGCATTGCTGGTGGTCTATGTGGAAACCATTTTGCCCTATGCCCTGTCCTTCGCTGCCGGAGCGATGATCCTGGTAGCCGTACATGAGTTAATCCCGGAATGCCAGCGAAATCAAGCGGCCCAGTCCTATCTGGCCACCATGGGCATTGTTCTTGGCTTCGCGGTGATGATGCTTCTGGATGTTATGCTGGGATAAGCGCAGGTACCAAGTGCAGATGGATTCCAAACCGGTTCTGCCAGCAAATCATTAAAGCATCGGCAAAACGGATACCGATTCTCTTATCTCTTATCTGGAAACGGCAATTTGAGAGAAGAGAGAAGAATGAAAAGAGAAAAGGGAAAAGAACAAAAAGAAACAGCAATCTTCTGTCGAAAATTGCCGTTTCTTTTTGGTGCGGATGACAGGACTCGAACCTGCACGCTTGCGCGTTGGAACCTAAATCCAATGAGTCTACCAATTCCACCACATCCGCATACCAGAGCATTTTATCACAAAGCAGTGTAGAAGTCAACGCAGCAACCTTCTAAATTTGTGCCGCCCCACAAAAAACGCTGGATCTTTGCCTGTTTTTTAGGCAAATACACTTGACATTCCCTGGCTGCACCGCTAAAATAGATTCGGTATAGTGTACGCTGGCGAAGGCAGTTTGCCCCGGCGTTTCATGTATAACCGGCATTTGCCTGGATTTTTGGGTTATGCGCCTCATGGCGTTTGTTTGTGCTTGATTTTTCAGCCGGGGCATCCCCGGAGGTTTTATTTGCAAATTTAACACACATGGGGTTCGTATGCCCGCCTTCTATGGCTCTGCCCATCTTACAAAGGAGGTGTGCTGAACAATATGGACCTGGTATTAGCAATTATACTGATCGTTCTTGCTCTTGCATTGGGCATTGGCGCAGGTATCGGCATCGGCATTGTGATCCGCAAAAAAGTTGCCGAACGGGAAATCGGTTCTGCCGAAGCAGAGGCGACCCGCCTGATTAACGAGGCCATCCGCAGCGGCGAAAGCCGCAAGAAAGAAATGCTTCTGGAAGCCAAGGACGAGATCCATAGATCCCGCACGGAACACGAGAAAGAAGTAAAAGAGCGCCGCGCTGAGCTGAGCAAGCAGGAGCGCCGGCTGGAACAGAAGGAATCCACCCTGGACAAAAAGACCGAAGCTTTCGAGCGTAAGGAAGAAGAACTGAGCCGCCGTATGAACGAAGTGGCCCAGCTCAAAGTCCAGGCTGAGGAGCTCAAGCAGCAGCAGACCGCTACTCTGGAACAGATCTCCGGTCTGACCCAGGAGCAGGCCAAGGCTTACCTGCTGCAGACTGTGGAGGACGAAGTCCGTCACGAAACCGCCATGAAGATCAAGGAGATCGAGTCCCAGTTCAAGGACGAGGCGGAAGAGAAAGCCCGGGAGGTCATCGCCATCGCTATTCAGCGCTGCGCCGCTGACCATGCCGCGGAAACCACCGTATCTGTCGTACCCCTGCCCAACGACGAAATGAAGGGCCGTATCATCGGCCGTGAGGGCCGCAACATCCGCACCCTGGAAACCATCACCGGTGTCGATCTGATTATCGATGATACCCCCGAAGCCATCACCGTTTCCAGCTTTGACCCTGTCCGCAGGGAAGTGGCCCGTCTGGCACTGGAAAAGCTGATCGTGGACGGCCGTATCCACCCCACCCGCATTGAGGATATGGTAGAAAAGGCCCGCAAGGAAGTGGACCGCACCATCCGGGAGGAAGGCGAACGGGCCTGCTACGAAACCGGCGTACACAATCTTAACCCCGAGCTGGTTAAGATCCTGGGCCGCCAGAAGTACCGCACCTCTTACGGTCAGAATGTGCTGAACCACTCCATCGAAGTTTCCCACATTGCAGGTCTGATGGCCAGCGAACTGGGTGTGGATGTGGCTATGGCAAAGCGCGCGGGCCTGCTGCATGACCTGGGCAAGTCTATCGACCACGAGGTCGAGGGCAGCCATGTGCAGCTGGGCGCTGATCTGGCCCGGAAGTACAAGGAAAATCCCGTGGTGGTCAACGCCATCGAAGCGCACCATGGAGATGTAGAGCCTAAGACCATCATTGCGGTGCTGGTGCAGGCTGCTGACGCTGTATCTGCCGCAAGACCCGGTGCCCGCCGTGAGAATGTAGAAAACTACATTCGCCGCCTGCAGAAACTGGAAGAGCTGACAGGCTCTTATCCCGGCGTTGACAAGGCTTACGCCATCCAGGCAGGCCGTGAGGTCCGTATCATGGTCAAGCCCGAGGAGGTCACCGAGGATAACATGATCCTTCTGGCCCGGGATGTAGCCAAAAAGATCGAGGCTGAGCTGGAATACCCCGGTCAGATCAAGATCAATGTGATCCGGGAAACCAAGGCTGTAGAGTACGCGAAATAACACGGTAGCCCCGGGGTACTTCCCCGGGGCTTTGTATATCACACAAAATCAGTTCCCTCCGGGGAAAGGAGACCGTCCATATGAAAAAGGTTCTTTTTAAGCTCCTGTATATTCTGGCGATTCTGGTATTGCTTGCTATCTTTGTGGGATGTTTCTGGAAATTGGGTGCTTACTTCCTGGAGGGCAAGCAGACCCAGGACGCTTATAACGATCTTTCCGATCTGGTACAGCAGGCCCGTCCCTCTGAAGGCCCAACTGACACTACGCTGGATTGGAGCGCACTGCAGACCATTCCGGACGAACAAATCGCTACGACGCCCGACTCTCCTTACATCCCTGTCACCGACCCGGAAACCGGCGCTGTCACCTATCTGCTTCCGGAATTCAAGGATCTGTACGCCATCAATCCTGATGTGGTAGGTTGGATCTCCATTCCCGGCACCAGCATAGATTACCCGGTGGTACAAAGCAAGGACCGGACCGATTACTACCTCTACCGGGATTTTTACGGGAACGATGCTTCCCGGGGCTGTATCTACGCCCGGGAACAATGTGATGTATTCAAGCCCTCGGATAACATTGTGCTGTACGGACACATGATGAAAGACGGCACCATGTTTGCCGACCTGGCTAATTATACCAGCAAGGAATACTGGCAGGAGCATCAGACCATTCAATTCGATACGCTCAAGGCCAGACACACTTATCAGATCATCTGCGTATTCCGGACTACCGCCTCCGCTGGCGAGGGCTTCCCTTACCATCTGTTTGTAGATGCGGAATACGATTCTGATCTGGATGATTTCTGGGATAACTGCCGCAAAAATGCCTATTATGACACCGGCCTGTCGCTGCGCTACGGCGATAAGCTGATCACCCTTTCCACCTGCGAGTATACCCAGGTCAACGGCCGTTTGGTAATCGTGGCAAAACGGATCGATTGAGCATACATCCCCCGCCCGTAAGCGTGATATCGCTAGCAGAGAAGTGTCGTATATAAAGCATAAAAAAGGCCCCCTCTGACGAGGGGGCTGGATGGCCGAAGGGCAGACTGGGGGAGAGAACACTACCCCTCAGTCAAAAATCAAATAGATTTTTGACAGCTCCCCTGACAAGGGGAGCCTTTTTCTGCCTAAAACCCAACGCCTCTGCAACCTTTTATCCGTTATGGATATGCGTCTTATGGGCGAGGGATGTTTTTATATGTGGCTTAGCTTATCAGACAGCAGTTGGATCTGCTCCGGGTGCAGGCCGGAGTAGTTGATCACCAGGCAGTTCCGGTCCTCCGGGGGCACAGGGCCATGGTAGTAGCTGCTTAGGGCTCTGACCCGGATTCCGGCGGCAGCGCAGGCTTCCACCATATCCGCTTCTGTCAGCGCCGTATCGATCTTCAAAAGAAAATGCAGCCCCGCGTCCTGCTCAATGATCCGCATCTGCTGGGCGTGGGGGCTTTTCATCAGCGCCTCCACCAGGGCATTGCGCCGGGATCTGTAGGCCTTGCGCATACGGTTCAGATGCTTTTCGAAATGGCCCTCCCCCAGAAAACGGGTGAGGGTGTACTGCTCAAAGCTGGGCACTGTACAGCCGTAAAAACCCAGGGTGTTCTGAAACTGGCCCATCAGTTCCGGCGGCAGCACCATATAGCTGATACGGAAGGATGGGGCCAGGGTCTTGGAGAAGGTGTTCATATAAATAACTCTTCCCTGTCCGTCCATGGATGCCATGGTGGGCATGGGATGGGCGCTGAAGCGGAACTCGCTGTCATAGTCATCTTCGATGATGTAGCGGTCGCTCCTTTCATAGGCCCAGCCCAGCAGGGCGTTTCTTCTCTCCCGGGGCATCACCAGCCCTGTAGGGAAGTGGTGGGAGGGGGAAATATGCAGCACCTGGGCATCGGAAAGACATTCCGGAATCACCCCTTGCGCGTCCATGGGGGCAGATACGCATTTTACACCGCCGGCCCCATAGATCATGCGGATCTTACCGTACCCCGGTTCTTCCAGAGCATAGATCTTATCCCGGCCCAGAAGCTGTATCAGCAGATTGTATAAAAAGTCCGTTCCCGCGCCTATGAGGATCTGTTCCGGGGACACCTGCATCCCCCGAAAATCCGCCAGATGCCCGGCGATGGCGCACCGCAGCTCCCAAAGGCCCTGGTTGGGCATGGGCTGCAGCAGGGCCCGGGCGTGGTCCTGCATGACCTGGCGCTGGAGCCTGTTCCAGACAGAGAAAGGGAAATCCGTAGAGCCGTTGGCTGTCAGATCGATCTCCCAGGACCGCTGCGCTGCCGGAGGCGCGATCTGCGTTTTCACCGCCGCCCGGTGCTCTACCGCCTCCACAAAGCAGCCGACCCGTTCCTTTCCCTGGATATAGCCCTCAGCCAGAAGCTGGTCATAAGCGCCCTCCACCGTAATATTGCTGACCTTCAAGTGCTGGGCCAATGCCCGCTTGGAGGGCAGCTTTTGCCCGGGTGCTAATTTTCCCGATAGAATATCCTCCCGGATGCACCGGTATAGGGCCTCGTACAGCGGTACACCTGGCTGTTTTTTCAGCTCATAGGTCAGCATATGGCTTCCTCCGTAGGAAAGGCGTTGACAGTATCATACACAACGGTCACCATACCGTCACCTGCCGCTACCACAGCTTCCTCTCCTATGAAATGATTGCTGACACCCAGGGGAAAGCCGCTGGTCAGTGTGCCGTTTTCCATGGGGTACTTCAGTCCCCGCAGGCAGACACCCTTTGTATCCTGGGTCAGACAGAATACCGACAGAATGCCCTTGGCTTCTTTGGGAAACCGGATGCACCCATTTCTGACGACCGTTACCGTATGGCGAAGGCCCACCAGATAGCCCACCGCTCCATGTTCCGCCAAAAAGTGCAGCGTCTGCAGATTGGCGATGGTGTGGTCCAGCCGGTCACCGTCCAGAGCCCCATAGATTTCGAACCGCCGGTATCCCAGCTCCAGTCCCTTGCGGACAGCCAGCATGGAATCCGTATCGTCCTTCTCCACCGGGAATACCTGGGCTCCCTGAGGGATATAGCCCAGGGAATCGAAATCACCGATGACCCCATTGGGGGATATTCCCAGCTTTTGCAGATGGGCAAGGCCCCCATCCGCTGCCAGGATAAAATCAGAAGCGTCAACGATCCGGGCCAGCTTTTCAAAGCCGCCGGCGCAAAAGATCACACAAGTTTGCATTTTCCGCTTCCTCCTTGTTGTTTTTCCTTATTCTAGCACAGATCTCCCCTGCTGTAAATGATCGTTTACATACGCAACTTGTGTTGCTGAATTCAAAATTCAA
Organism: Faecousia sp.; assembly: GCA_045611945.1. Classification (GTDB taxonomy): domain Bacteria; phylum Bacillota; class Clostridia; order Oscillospirales; family Oscillospiraceae; genus Faecousia. Next base: position 14,831 of record JAZKYA010000099.1, read on the forward strand.
AATGCAAAATTCAAAATTAAGGTGTCGGCTACGCCGACTATTAAAATCATTTGCGCTAGCAAATACCACAATTTTGCATTATGCATTTTACATTTTGCATTCGGCCTTGGGCCGCTAAACGGTCATTTATCCGGTTATGCACAAATCTCCTCCGCGGCGTGCCACAGAGGAGATTTGATTATACCAACACAAGATCATCCGCCACCCGGTAGGTCAGATCTCCGGGATAGAAGAAGCGGATCTTTTCGGGGGCAACGCTGATATGTACCTGCCTTGCTGTGCGCAGCTCACCGTCCAGATTGATAGGTGTGGGCTTGTCACAGAGGATCGTCAATTCCTTCGTGCGGTAGTGCTTCACCAAATGGGGAAGCTCTCCATACCTGCCATCTTTATATTTACCAATGACCACAGGTACCAGCAGCCGGGATACATGCTTAACGACCAGCACATCCAGTAACCCATCGCAGGGGTCAGCGGTAGGCACCGGGTTGAACCCGCCGCCATAGTAGCGGCCGTTGCAGACACAGATCATGGTCTGCCGTCCGTCAATGACCTCGTCGCCGATCTTTACCACATAATGCTCGCTGATGCCCCGGACCACATTGACAACGGTGGACACCGCATAGGCCCGGAAGCCGCTGAGCAGAGGGATCCGCTTATAGTTGGACACATCCGTACCGATCCGGGCATCCAGACCCACGGAGCAGATATTCACGCAGATATCGCCGTTGCAGCGCACCAGATCGAATTCCGTCTCCCGGCAGTCCAGCAGCCGCTCCAAATCCTGGAACGCATCCGGGTCATTGAAGATCTTTACAAAATCGTTGCCGCTGCCACCCCGGTAGCAGGTAACGGAAACATTGGGAAATCCTGCCGCGCCTGCCACCACTTCGTTAAGCGTGCCGTCGCCGCCGCAGGCATAAATGCGGTATTCCTGACCGCTTTCGGCGGCTTCCCGGGCAATGCGGCAGCACTCACCGGGAGCGCCGGATACCTCGATACGGTAATTAAGACCCCGGCTGCCGCAGACCTCTTCGATCTTTCTGCGGTACTGCTTTGTGCGGTCACGGCTGCCGGCAGTGGGATTGATGATAAATAAATGGGTCATTTTCTTTTGTCCTTTCGGGTTTCAGAGGTGAACATATAATAGTCGCACTTGATCTTGCCGTTGTAGAACTTCCGCTTTTTGTCCGCCCGGCGGCCGAAGTAATGCTCGAATTCCGGCTCAGAGGTGATCACATACTGCTTCCAGCCGTTGGCATATTTCAGATGCCGGCCCAAAGCAGCGTAAAGCCGCTGGGCGCTGTGCTGCTCCATCATCCGCTCGCCGTAGGGAGGATTGCACACAATGATGCCGGAATCGGTGGGCAGGCTCATTTTGGTGGCATCGCCGTCTTTGAAAGTAACGCAGTCGGATACGCCTGCCTTTTTGGCGTTGGCAAAGGACAGGGACACGCACTGGGGATCACTGTCAGAGCCCACGATGCGGTACTTGCCGTTGAATTCCTGATCCTTGGCTTCTTCCTTGACGGTATTCCATACTTCCTTGGGTACCCAGGGGTATTCCTCTGCCGCGAAGTGGCGGTTCAGACCCGGTGCCCGGTTCTTGGCGATCAGCGCCGCTTCGATGGGGATGGTGCCGCTGCCGCAGAAGGGATCCCAGAAACACTCCCGGCCACGGAACCGGGTGAGCTGGATCATGCCCGCGGCAAGAGTCTCATGCAGGGGCGCGTCGTTGCCTACCGCCCGGTAGCCCCGCTTGTGCAGGCCCGGACCGGAGGTGTCCAGAGACAGGGTCACCTGGTCATTGAGGATGGTGAAATGAAGCTGGAATTTAATGCCGGTTTCGGGCAGCCAGGACACGCCGTATTTTTCACCCAGCCGCCTGGAGGCGGCCTTCTTTATAATAGCCTGGCAGTCAGACACACTCATAAGCTGGCTGTTCAGGCAGTGGCCCTTCACCGGAAACTGTCCGTCCTTGGGGATAAAGTCCTCCAGATTGCTGCGGTACACCCCCTGGAACAGCTCCTCAAAGCTCTTGGCCTGGAACTGGGCCAGCACCAGCATGACCCGCTCACCGGTACGCAGGCAGATATTGGCCTTGGCCATAGCCCTTGCGTCACCGGTAAAGAGCACACGCCGGTCCTCCACCTTCACATTTTCCATATCCATACGCCGCAGTTCATCGCCCGCAAGGCCCTCCAGGCCAAACAGACAGGGTACGGCAAATAACAATTCGCTCATAATACCTCCACATAATATTTGTATATTCCAATGATTACGACTTTTTACTGTACTACCTCGTACCCGATGAGAGATTAGAAGCAGAAACCCAACTGCAAATTACCCCCAGTGATTGTGCTTATTTTTATTATTTTGATCTTTGATAACAAAGTGATAACACTTTGTTTGTAGACAAACTTGTTTTATGTCAATAAAATCATCTCTATAATATTAGGAGGTGTTCTTATGGATATTAGTCAAGAACTTCAAAATTTCTGCAGCAATGTAACATATCTACGCAAAAAACATGGTCTGACACAGGCACAGATGGCAGAAATTATGGATGTTGGAGTGGGAACAGTGCGTACTTTAGAGCGTGGTACTGTCCCGCCACGGCTGAGTGCCTATGTGCTTCGCCGCCTGTGTGACCACTTCCACATCAGCGCAGACACGCTGATTGCTCCGAGCGGGAAACTCCATCTCCTCACGCCTCAGGACGGCATTCTTAAGGAATAATATTTTTCGCCTTCAGGTATCTTTCTTCTTCCGAGAATACGCAGCCGCAGTATTTCTGCATATAAAAGCCCAGCTCCCGGGCCTTATCCTGGCCCGCGCGGAAGTAGGGCCGAAAATCCCTGTAAAGGAATTCTACCCCATATTCTGCCGCGGCCCGCTCCGCGGTTTGGCGCATCAGCTCGTGATTCTGGTAAGGGCTGATGAACAGGCTGGATGTGAAGCTGTCAAAGCCCAGCGCCTTTGCCTGCCGGGCCGTTTCAAACAGGCGCATCTCATAGCACTTGCCGCAGCGCCTGCTGATATCCTCCGCTACCTCCCGGATGAAAGGCCGCAGGGCATAGTCGTTCTTTTCAATGAGGGTCAAATCGATGGTCTGGGCGTAATCCCGCAGGCAGTTGCGCCGGGAGCGGTACTCCGTAAAGGGGTGGATGTTGGGGTTATACCAAAAGCCTGCCACCTCAATACCGTCTGTGCGCAAAACCTCAATAGGCTGGTTGGCACAGGGAGCGCAGCAGATATGCAGCAATGTTTTCATACAATCTCCTTGTGTTTTAGAAGCTCGCCCAGCATACCGTCCCGGCAGGGCTTGGTCAGCTTCACAGGTAAGATCTGATTGTGCAGATCCCCGGCCTTTACATAGACCTTCAGATAGTTGGGGGTGTGGCCCACAGCGTATTCGCCCTCAGTTTCCTCAAACAGCACTTCCTGGACACTTCCCACCATGGAAGCCTCATAAGCGCGGCGCATTTCCTCCGCCACAGCAATGGCCGCTTTGCTTCTTGCTTCTTTTGCAGCGTTGTTATGCTGACCGGGCATTTTGTCTGCCGGCGTTCCGGGCCGGCGGGAATAGGGGAAGATATGCATATCCGCAAAACCGCATTTGCGGATAAAGTCCAAACTCTCCTGAAATTCTTCTTCCGTTTCTCCGGGGAAAGCTACGATCATATCGGTGGTGATAGCGCAGCCGGGGAAGTGATGTTTCAGAAGCTCCACGCTTTCCAAATACCGGGCCGTGTCATATTTGCGCTTCATCCGTTTCAGAACGGAATCCGAGCCGGACTGCATGGACAGGTGGAACTGGGGACAAAGGTTACCCAAACCCTTTAATTCCTCACAAAAAGCAGGGGTAATGATCCTGGGCTCCAGAGAACCCAGCCGCACCCGGAGCTGGGGAACTGCTTCGCAAACCGCCCGAATCAAGGTTACCACATCCGGCTTTCCCGGCAGGTCCACACCCCAGGAAGCAATCTCAATGCCGGTAATCACGATCTCCCGGTAGCCCTTCTGGGCCAATTCCTTTGCTTGTTGAATGGCAACCTCCAACGGGGCAGAGCGGACAGGCCCCCGGGTGTAGGGGATAATGCAGTAGGTGCAGAAGTTGCAGCAGCCGTCCTGTACCTTCAGCATCGCTCTGGTTCTTTCTTCCAAACCACCGGCAGGCAGCACCTCGAAGCCGCGCCGGGAGAGGGCCTTGTCCAGAACCTCTTTGTGCTGCCGGTCCTGGATAGCTGCGATCACCTGGGCTATAAAATCCTCCCGCTGGGCGCTGCCGCCCACCACATCCACGCCCAGCTCCCACAGAGCCGCCGCGTCGTGCTGGGAATAGCAGCCGCACACCGCTACGATCGCCTGGGGATTCTCCCGGCGGCAGCGGCGGATCACGGTACGGTTTTTCCGGTCGGCAACCGCCGTGACAGAGCAGGTGTTGATGATATAGCCGTCGCAGGTCTGTGTAAAGCTGCCAATGCTGTGACCCTGGCTCACCAAAAACTGCTCCATCGCCTGGGTCTCATATTGATTGACCTTGCAGCCCAATGTATAAAAACCAAATTTCATTGCTATTTCCACCAATTCAGCGTAGTGCGGTTTGTATATATCGTCAAATCCGCTAATTGAAAAATCAGAAAAACCTGTTATAATCTATTTCACCGGATACGGCTTACGGTCGTATTATATACGATATTTTTCAATTTGTACAGTATTGGAGGGATTTTGGTGAAGCAATTCCATGTTTGGATGCGCTCTTTTGCGGATATTCAAGCGTTTGTGGCGCTGTCATCCAAGCAATCCTTTGATATCACTGTAGGAACCGACGATCAGGACATCAGCGCCAAAAGCCTGATGGCAATGCTGGGGCTGAATCTGCGCCGTCCTGTTACGGTGCGCATGAACTGCGACGAAGCGGAGTTTGTCCGGTTTCAGCGTGACGCTGCCCGGTTCCTTGCATGAATATGGCTCTTTGAGCACCGTCCTGGGAATACCCGGGGCGGTTTTTTGCGCGGTTAGTGCTGTAAATATCATTTAATTTACGCACCAAAGCCTCCCTCTGATGAGGGAGGTGGCAGCCCGAAGGGCTGACGGAGGGAGAGAATGCATTGCAAATACTGTACTTTTCTCTCCCCCAGTCACAGCTTCGCTGTGCCAGCCCCCTCGTCAGAGGGGGCCCTAAATAGTGCGCCAAACGCTCATCTATCATATAAGAAAATAAATCCGGGATGGCACAGCCATCCCGGATATTGTATTACTTCCAAAGGCCGTCGGGGTATTTGCCCGCAGCGGTCATTTCCTTCAGCGCGGCAACTACCATGGGCTTATCGGCAGCGTAGGTAACGCCGTACCACTTATCAGCAGATCGCAGCACCTTGACGGTGGCCTTATCCTCTTTGAGCAGCTCAGCCACAGTCATAGGCAGCAGAAACTCTGCCTTGGCAGGATTCTGAGGCGTTTCATTGCGCAAAAAGCCGGGGAAGCGGTCTGCCAGCTCTTTCAGAAAACCGGGGGTGAAGCCCCACATATTCATGGATACAGGCGTATCAAAGGCCAGGTCCTCCCAGGTTTCACCGTCTACGGTAAAGTGGATGCCGCCATCATACTTTTCAATACGGGTACGCTCCACAATGGCGGTCAGATAGCTCTTGTCATCGGTCTGGCAGACGCCTCTGGCCACACTGCCGTGATCGGTGACGGTATTGCCAAGCTGGTAGCCTACCATGAAGTAGTTGTAACGGTCGGTATCCTGGGCCTTTACCAGTGCGTCATAGATCACCTTGAAAGCAGATTTTCCGTAATAGTCGTCGGCATTCAGCACCGCAAAGGGCGCGCCGCCGATCTCATTCTTGGCGCACAGCACCGCATGGCTGGTGCCCCAGGGCTTTGTACGGTCAGCCGGGATCTGGAAATCAGCAGGCACTTCCTTGTCCATCTCCTGATAGGCATAACGAATCTCCATAGGACACTTCTCCAGACGCTTGCCCACAGTCTCCATAAAGTCCTTCTCGATGGCCTTTTTAATGATGATCACCGCGGTTTCGAAGCCTGCTTCATAGGCATCATACAGCGAATAGTCCAGGATCGCCTCACCCTGGCTACCCACAGGATCGATCTGCTTTAATCCACCGTAACGGCTGCCCATACCTGCCGCCATTACTACCAAAACCGGTTTTTTTACCATGTCTGATACACTCCTTTATCGTAATTAACTTCATTATACAACACTTTTATAAAAAAGCAATCCTTACCCAAACAAGGTGGTGTCCACAAAGAGATTCTCCCTGCGCAGCTTATCCCAGGAAAACTCGCCGGCCAGCTCCCGGGCGCTGATGGACTGGGCATTTTCCGTCAGCCCGGCGGCATTGGCCAGCACACCCAGGATCTTTTCCGCTGTGCATGCCTTTCGCAGAGCGCCCATGTCCAGATCCCGGTCCCGCTTGCTTAGCCGGCGGCCGTCGGCGCTAAGCAGCAGCGGCACATGACCGTAGGCAGGATTTTCAAACCCGAACAGCTTCTGCAGGTACATCTGCCGGGGGGCCGAGCTGAGCAGATCCACGCCCCGGACCACCTCTGTGACCCCGGCCTCGCCGTCATCCACCGTCACCGCAAGCTGATAAACATACACGCCGTCAGCCCGGCGCACCACAAAATCACCGCACTGCGCCAGCAGATTCTGGGTATAATGGCCTTGGCACAGGTCCTCCAGTTCCCACTGGCTGTCGGGGACTCTGACCCGCCAAGCCGGTAATCTTCCCTGCATTTCCCTTTGCTGCCGGGTCAGCTCCCGGCAGGTGCCGGGATACACATAAGTACCGTCTGACAGGTGGGGGGCATTGACGCTGTGGAGCTGGCTTCGTGTACAGTAACAGGGATACAGCAGACCCAGATCCATCAATTTTTCAAAGTAACGGTCGTACACCCGGCTTCGCTGGCTCTGGGGCGGTGTTTCCACATCCCAGTCCAGGCCCAGCCACAGCAGGTCCTCCCGGAGGACCTGGGCGAATTCCTCATTGGTACGCTGGGTGTCCAGATCCTCCATCCGCAGTACCAGCGCTCCCTTTTTGGAGCGGATGGAGAGCCAGGCGATCAATGCCGCGAATACATTTCCCAGATGCATCCGTCCGGAGGGTGTTGGGGCAAAGCGGCCTATGGGTGAACCTGTATCTTTCATTATAGTATCCCCTTGATCTTCAGAACGCACCAGCCCAGCATCACCACAATACCGGCCAGCAGACAGGCTGCCAGGGCTGCCAATCTGCCGATCCGCTTATCCCGCCGGGGCGCGTAGACACGGTCACTGAAGCTGTCCAGATTTTCGTCGGTCCTGTCAGAATTATATGCCTTGACCCGGCCATAGCGGTTGGAATAGTTATAATAGGTTTCTTCTGACTCCTCACCGTAATCGCAGGGATCATCCAGCAGTTCTTCCGCTTCTTCCAGTTCTTCCTCCAGGCGGGTATCTTCCTCCTCAGCCTGGGCCTCCCGCAAAAGCTCCGCCTCCAGGCGGCGAAGTTCCTCCTTCTTATCCCGAAACATAGGCATACCTCCTTTGCCCCCATTTTACTCCAGAACCGGCTGAATGTAAAGGGTCATTGGCTGTCAGGGCCGCCCACAGAAAAATATTGATTCTGCTTTTTCTGTGTGTTATAATCTCAGCGTAGGCAACTGCCCACAGAAAGGTCGAAGCATTTATGTGCAAAATTCAAGAGCTCTATGATCTCAACCACACCATTGCCAGCCAGTACCTTGCATCCTTTGAATATCCCTGGGAATCCCTGAAGGGAATCAAGGATACCATCGTCGCTCTGGGCATGACGCTGAATAAGGATGACTTCTTAGAGATCAGTCCCCAGGTCTGGGTACACCGCACAGCGAAGATCGCTCCCACGGCCTTTATTGGCAGTCCCTGCATCATTGGTGCCAATACCGAGGTCCGCCATTGTGCCTTTATCCGTGGAAGCGCCCTGGTTGGTGAAAACTGCGTGGTGGGTAATTCTACGGAACTGAAAAATGTGATCCTTTTTGACAATGTGCAAGTGCCCCACTACAACTATGTGGGCGACAGCATTCTGGGCTACAAGGCCCACATGGGTGCCGGCTCTATCACCTCCAATGTAAAATCCGACAAGAGCCTGGTGGTCGTCAAGTGTGATCCGCCCATTGAGACAGGCATCAAGAAGGTTGGCGCTATGCTGGGTGACTGTGTGGAAGTGGGCTGCAACAGCGTTCTCAATCCCGGTACTGTCATTGGCCGCAGCAGCAGTATATACCCCACCTCCTGCGTCCGGGGTGTCGTACCGGCCAACAGCATCTATAAGAAAAACGATACCGTCGTGGCAAAGAAGTAACCGCTGACCGCGTAAATTAAGGAGTTATCTTTATGGGAAAATATTTTGGAACCGATGGCTTCCGTGGAGAGGCTAATGTAAATCTGACCGCTGACCACGCTTTTAAGGTAGGCCGTTTCCTGGGCTGGTACTACAATGTGAAGCGCCCTGCAGGCGTGGAGTCTGCCAGGATCCTCATCGGCAAGGATACCCGCCGCTCCTCCTACATGTTTGAATACGCTCTGGCTGCCGGCATTACCGCCTCCGGCGCTGACGCGTATTTGCTGCATGTCACCACCACCCCCTCTGTGGCTTATGTGACCCGGATGGATGATTTTGACTGCGGTGTCATGATCTCCGCCTCCCACAATCCTTTCTATGACAACGGCATTAAGCTGCTGAACTCCCAGGGCGAGAAGATGGACGAAGAGACCATTTCCTATGTAGAAGCCTATCTGGACGGCGAGTTGGAGCTGTTCGGCGCAAAATACCCGGAAATCCCCTACGCCAAGAAAGAAAAGATCGGCCGCACAGTGGACTATGTTTCCGGCCGTAACCGCTACATTGGCTATCTGATCAGCCTGGGCCGGTTCTCCTTTAAGAATATGAAGGTAGGCCTGGACTGTGCCAACGGCGCTTCCTGGAATATCGCGAAATCCGTCTTTGATGCCCTGAGCGCAAAGACCTATGTGATGAATGCCCAGCCCGACGGTACCAATATCAACGAAAATGCCGGCTCTACCCACATCGAGCATCTGCAGAAATTTGTGGTAGAAAATGGCCTGGATGTAGGCTTTGCCTACGACGGCGACGCGGACCGCTGCCTGTGCGTGGATGAAAAGGGTGAAGTGGTTACCGGCGACCACATTCTGTATATCCTGGGCGGTTATATGAAAGAAAAGGGCGACCTGGATAACAATACCGTGGTCACTACCGTTATGAGCAACTTCGGCCTGTACAAGGCCCTGGACGAAAAGGGCATCGGCTACGCCAAGACCAAGGTGGGCGACAAGTATGTGTATGAGTATATGGTGCAGAACGGCTGCCGTGTGGGCGGTGAGCAAAGCGGTCATATCATCATCAGCAAGTACGCCACCACCGGCGACGGCATCCTCACCAGTCTGAAGGTGATGGAAGTGATGCTGGCCAAGAAAAAGACCCTGGGCCAGCTTTGCGAGGGCCTGACCATCTACCCCCAGGTGCTGAAAAATGTCCGGGTCCACTCCAAGCCCGAAGCCCAGAACGATCCTGAGGTGCAGAAGGCGGTTGCCGCTGTAGCAGACCGTTTGGGCGATACCGGCCGGATCCTGGTCAGAGAATCCGGCACAGAGCCGGTGATCCGGGTCATGGTAGAGGCCTCCACCAAGGATCTTTGCCAGGAATGTGTTGATTCTGTGGTGGATGTGATCTGCCAGAGAGGCCACGCAAGAGTATAACCCTCTAAAAAATCTTCCGCAGAGCGGAAGATTTTTTGCTTCATAGGGTCTACATTCTTCTTTTTCAGCATACCCTGTTGACAGCAAGGAGGGATGGCAATGGCGGAGCAAGTACATCTGCCCCACAAGCTGACACTGACCCAGCGCAGCAATCTGACTATGACAGGCGTTACAGAGGTAGTAAGCTTTGACGATACCGCGGTGATATTGCGCACAGAGCTGGGGACACTGGTGGTCCAGGGCAGGGAGCTGCAGCTAAAGACCCTGTCAACCGAGGGCGGACAGGTAGCGATCGAAGGTAATGTAGCCGCATTGATTTATGAAGAGACACGGCAGCAAAAGGGCGGCTTCATGCACCGTCTCTTTGGATGACACCCCCCACTCTGGCCGCCTGGCGGTTTGGCTTTGCCTGTCTGTACGGGGGCGCGCTGGGGGCCGTATACAGTTTTCTGCGCCCCCTGCGCCCAAAGCGGACAACCCTTTCCGATGGACTGTTTCTGCTGGCGCTCCTGTTCGCCTGGCTTGAGCTGATGTTCCGGATCTGCCAGGGAGATCTGCGGATCGGCTATACCGCAGGCCTTTTTATCGGCATCCTGCTCTGGGAACTGACTCTTGGAAAGCTGCTGAAACCTGTTTTCGGGGGCTTCTGGAAAGGGATTCTGGGTCTGCTGCGGTGTATATTCTGGCCGATCAGAAAAATTTTTGAAAAAATCTCTCAAATTATCAAATTTTTATTTGCATCTTTGAAAAAATGGGTTACAATATTATGGAATAATCGCCGTAGTATGCGGCGCAGCACCGGAGGCCCCCATGGCAAAGTTCAGAAATCCCCTGGAATCCATAAAACTGGTATACCGAAAGACCCCGGCACTGACGAAGATCGTGGTGTCGGCAGCCGTCGTATTGTCTATGGCGGCCCTTCTGATGCTCCATGGCGCCATTGATACCACCAGGCAAGACACGGAGGATCTGCGTCAGCAGGCCCTTGCTCTGGAGCAGGAACAGCAGCAGCTGGAGCGGTACGAACAGGAAAAGGGTACCATCCAGGAAGTGATCCGCATTGCTATGGAGCGGCTGGGTTTGGTAGAACCGGACAGCGTAGTCATTCAACCGGAATAAATGGAGGAAGTAAAACATTATATGGAGTTCACTGTTGGAGCAATCTTAGAGGGAAAAGTCAAAACGATCACCAATTTCGGCGCGTTTATCGCACTGCCGGAAAACAAAACAGGTTTGGTACATATTTCTGAAGTGGCCAACACCTTTGTCAGCGATATCCGTCAGCACCTGACGGAAGGACAGGATGTAAAGGTCATGGTCATCAGTACCGATGGGGGCAAGATCAACCTTTCTATCAAACGGCTGGAAGCCAGACCCCAGCGGGAGAACACACCCCGGGGCGATTTCCGCAAGGAGGGTACGCCCAGCCCCAACCAAAACCGGCCTGCGCGCACAGCGCCTACGCCGCCCCCGGCACCCAAAACCGCGGACCAGCTCTTTGAGGAAAAGCTCAAGCAGTTTATGTCTGAATCTGACAGTAAGATCTCCTCGATCCGGCAGTATTCCGACCACCGGACCAAGAGCCGCAGAAGATAATGAAATCCCCGGGGCTGCTGCGAATGCGGCAGCCCCGCTATTTTCCTGGAGGTGAAGTTCCATGGCGACGGTAGTGGTCACCGGCGGCTCCCGGGGGATCGGTGCCGCGGCGGTGCGGCTGTTTGCTGCCCGGGGAGACCGGGTGTATTTTCTGTACGAAAAGAATCACGAAGCGGCAAAGGCCGTAACGGAGGAAACCGGCGCGAAAGCCATCTGCTGCGATGTAGCCGACGGACAGGCTGTGAAGGCAGCCTTCGCCCAAATCCCGGATATCGATATCCTCATCTGCAACGCGGGCATCTGCCACTATGCTCTTATGAGCATGATGGAAGAATCGGACTGGGACCGGATCTTTGCTGTCAATGTGAAGGGCATTTACCACTGTGTCAATGCCGCCATGCCCTCTTTCCTAAGAAAGCAGGCAGGCTGCGTCATTACCGTCAGCTCCATGTGGGGGCAGGTGGGTGCTTCCTGCGAAGCGGCCTACTCCGCTACCAAGGGCGCGGTGATCGCCCTGACCAAAGCCTTGGCCCAGGAGCTGAGTCCCAGCGGCATCCGGGTCAACTGTGTTGCCCCCGGGGTGATCCTCACCGATATGTGCGCCTCTGTAGAGCCGGAGGTCCTGGAAGAGATGGCCCGGCAAGCCCCCGTTGGCCGCAACGGCAAAGCGGAGGATGTGGCAAAGGCCATGGAGTATCTGGCGCAAGCAGAATTCGTCACCGGGCAGGTATTGGCTGTCAACGGTGGATATGTAATCTGAACAACATAACAAAGGAGAAGATATTATGAAAATTTCTGTAGGCTGCGATCACGGCGCGCTGGAGCTGAAAAATCTGGTAGCCGCCCATCTGGAAAAGCAGGGACATGAAGTCACCGACTTCGGCACATACACGAAAGATAGCTGCGACTACCCCGAGTTTGCCGCCGCTGCCGCCAGAGCTGTTGCAGAGGGCAAGGCTGACCGTGGCATTGTGCTGTGTACCACCGGCATCGGCGTGTCCATCACCGCCAACAAGATCCCCGGCATCCGCTGCGCGCTGCTGTCCGATGTGATGTCTGCCCGGATGACCCGTGAGCATAACGACACCAATGTGATGGCCATTGGCGCAGGTGTCGTAGGCCAGATGCTGGCCCTGGAGATCGTAGATACCTGGATCGGCACAGAGTTCTCTCACAACGAGCGCCATCAGCGCCGCATCGACAAAGTCATGGCCCTGGAAAAGTAAAGAAACAGGGGTCCGTTGCAAAATGCACGATTTGCAGCGGACCCCTCTTCACTCTCAACTGTCTGAAATATATAGCTTGTCTTCTGTCCATTTACTGGGATTTCCCTCAATGTAGTTCCATATATCTTGATAATCCTTATCATTTCTGATTACATGATCGTAAAAACCTTTTTGCCAAACAGAAAAGCCCGCTTTCTTTGAGACAATACCCTTTGTCTGATTGACTACCGTTGAGATTGTAGGGGCGGCCATTGGCTGCCCGTCGGTATCTGTGTTGATTTGCAGCAATAAATGAATGTGATTTGGCATAATAACACAATGATCTACTGTAATCGCAGGATAGTATTTTGGAATATCACGGATGACCTCTTTTACCGTCATACCGAGATTGGTTAAGGGAACATTCCCCGGGCGGCCAATGGCCGCCCCTACATCCATCCAGAAGAGATTCTTTCTGTTATCTGTGCAGACGGTTATAAAATATGCATTCGGTGTGCTGTAATCGTATTCTGTCAGTCGGTTTTGCTTTCGCTTTGGTAATTCCATGTATATCACCTGTTCAGTATTCTACAAAATATAGTAGCAAAAATAAAATGCCATTTCAAGGGGACATCGTCCTTGATAAACCGTGTCAAGCTATTTCATTGTGTTAAACAGTACACTTTCCGGCGCACAAAAAATATGGATGCCTAACGGCATCCATATTTTTTATTCTTCTGTTTCGTATGTAACCGGATAGCCGCTGTTTTCCAGGTAGAAATTTACAATACCCTGTACAATAGCTTCGGCCTTCTTCTGCATATACTCCTCACTGCCGATGCGGTCCATTTCCCACTTATTGGACATGTATCCGTTTTCCGTCAGTACGATGGGACAGTTGGTCTGCCGGCACAGGAAATATTTGTACCATTCCAGGCTTCCGTTGCGGTAAGCATCTGTTTCCATGGTGGTGTTCAGGATATGCTCTGCCGCGTCACGGCTGTGGCTGGTATAATACCAGCTTCCCATGCCTCTGGTATTGCGGTCTGTGTTGGCGTTGTGATGAATACACACGCAGAAATCCGGTGACGCTTCCAGCAAATAGGCAATCCGTTCCGTACGGGTGGTCGTTTTCTCCTCAACAGTGCGGTTGAGCAGGACGGTGGCGCCAATGCTTTCCAGTTCCTGTTTTACCAGGTTGGAAAGATACAGATTCCGCTCTGATTCCCGCCAGCCCTTGCCCTGGCTGTCGGAATAGTAAGCGCCCCAATCCTCACCGCCATGGCCCACATCCAGCATCACTTTGACACCGGTGAGGTCCGCGCCGTAACGGTTGTCTGCCTGGGTCACCGTTACGGGGTTCAGGAATTTAAAGCAGAGCTGGTCGCGTTCATTGTAGTAAGCGCTCCAGCCGTAGAAACCGCCGGCTTCTTTCAGATACAGGCGCAGGGTATAATCCGCTTCGTTCTGGATCACTTCCGCGCTGCGAAACAGCGGGTGATCCTCCGGGATCTCCAGACTGCCGGTAAACACCGTTGCATAGCAGAAGGTAATATCCACATACCCGGCATCGTATTTGTCCAGGACCCAGCGGTGCCGCTCGTTGCTCTTATAATCCTGGGGCTCTTCATCGAAGAAGAATGGTGCTTTCCACAGGCAGTCCAGTGTCAGAATGGTATGGTGGCCGCTGACCTCCATGGCAGCAATGTTGATCTCATTGTGATCCGGCAGGGTTCCGTAATAGCAATCTACCACTTGCGCCATGCCCAGGGGCCTATTGTCATTTTTCTTATACACCCGGACACCACAGCGCAGCTTATAATAATACCTATTTGCCTTTTCATTGTAATAAGTTCCCTCAGTACCGTAGTCCACCGTTCCCTTTGGCAGATAGTTCATCGTGGGCAGTGACAGATCATCGATGGTACTGCCGTTAAAGGTTTCCGCGGTCACATCCACGACCTCTACGATGAAGCCCGAGCCTACATTCTTATAGGGTTCTGCGTCGGGTGTGGCCTCAGGGTCAGACTTTTTGTAGGGAACATACGCCTGACAGGTAACGCTGCCGGAGGTATAAACCTCTGTAACGCCGTCACAGGTTACACTGTAGGTGATGGCACCCATGTCAACATCCTCTTTATTGTTGCTGGGTGCGAGGAATTGGTGAATATAATAATCAAAGCCCTCCGGTGCGCCCATTCCCAACTGATTATTGCTGGGTGAGAGGGTATGTTTTTCGCCCCGGAAGCTCACCGTTACGGTGCTGCCCTCTCTGGCGTACAGCTCCGCGTAAACGGATGCGCCGCTGCCGCAGGTGGTATCCTCCTCATGGGCATACCAGGCTATGCCATAGCGCCGTGTTACGGAATATTCCACGGTTTCGTCCAGATAGGTAAGGGCGAACAGGTTTCCGCCTACTTCCAAAGGCACTTCATAGAAAAACTGTCCGTTTTCATCGGGCTGGATCTCCTGCCCATTGATCTGCACAGGATATCTGGGGTCCGCGATGCCCTGAAATACCATTGTCTCGTCCAGAGTCCATTGCTGCGTCTGGACCGGCGATTCCATTTCCAGCGCCAGAGGCGGCGCCTCTGTGGTGGGCACAGTAGTAGGTTCTGTCGTTGGTGTTTGGGTAGTGGGCACGGTCGTAGTCCCGGGAATGGACGGCTGCTCCGTACAGCCCGCCAGTAAAACCGCCAGTAAGCCCATGACACACAATACCGCGTATTTCTTTATCTCTCTTTTCACGCCAGTGCCTCCATTTGATCGATTCCTAATTAGTTTAACATATCAAGCTTCAATATGCAAAGACTTTCAATTCAGGAATTCACAAATTATTCTATTATTTTTCTCACTGGTATGCTATAATGGCTATAATTGGTTTGGTATTGCCATTTTTAAGGAGATTCATATGGGACTTTTTACTAAAATTTTCGGTACACGCTCCCAGCGGGAGATCAAGCAGATCCAGCCCCTGGTCGACCGTATCCTGGCTATGGAGAGCGAATACGCCGCCCTCCCGGAAGCAGAACTGAAAGGAAAGACTGCCCAATTTAAGGAGCGCCTGTCCCAGGGCGAGACCCTGGACGACCTGCTGCCGGAAGCTTTCGCCACCATCCGGGAAGCCGCGTGGCGTGTTCTGGGCATGAAGCCTTATCCTGTACAGCTCATTGGCGGCATCGTGCTGCACCAGGGCCGCATTGCGGAAATGAAGACCGGCGAAGGCAAAACCCTGGTTGCCATCCTGCCCTGCTATCTGAACGCCCTTAATGGCAAGGGTGTCCATGTGGTCACGGTCAACGACTATCTGGCCCGCCGTGACTCCGAATGGATGGGCAAGGTCTACCGCTACATGGGCCTTTCTGTTGGTCTGATCGTTCCCGGCATCACCGCCGCCCAGCGCCGGGAAGCCTACGCGGCAGACATCACCTACTGCACCAACAACGAGCTGGGCTTTGACTACCTGCGGGATAATATGGCGATCTACAAGTCCGAGCTGGTACAGAGGGGACATGCCTTTGCCATCGTCGACGAGGTAGACTCCATCCTCATTGACGAAGCCAGAACACCGCTGATCATCTCCGGCAAGGGTGAGGAATCCTCCAAGCTCTATGAAATGGCGGATTCCTTTGTCTCCACCCTGCGCAAGCAGGTCTTTGCCAAAACAGAGGATAAGCAAGAGCATGACGATCTGGATTGCGACTACTTTGTAGACGAGAAATCCCGCACCGTATCCCTCACCGCCTCCGGCATTGCCAAGGCGGAACAGTACTTTGGCGTTGAAAATCTGGCCGACCCGGAAAACGCCACCCTTTCCCACCACATAAACCAAGCCATGCGGGCCCGTGGTTTGATGAAAGAAGACATTGTCTATGTGGCCAAGGACGGGCAGATCATCATTGTGGACGAATTTACCGGCCGCTTGATGTATGGCCGCCGTTATAACGAAGGCCTGCACCAGGCCATTGAAGCAAAGGAAAAGGTGACCGTAGCAGGAGAAAGCAAGACCCTGGCCACCATCACCTTCCAGAATTTCTTCCGGCTTTACGGCAAACTCTCCGGCATGACCGGAACTGCCTTGACGGAAGAGGAGGAATTTGCCGCCATCTACCGGTTGGATGTGGTGGAGATCCCCACCAACCGGCCCATCGCACGCATCGACCACAACGATGTGGTATATAAAACCGAGGCCGGTAAGTTCCGGGCCATCGTACAGCAGGTGGCCCAGTGCCACGAAAAAGGCCAGCCGGTGCTGGTGGGTACTGTTTCCATTGAAAAGAGCGAAATTCTGAGTAAGCTGCTGAAAAAAGCCGGTATCAAGCACAATGTGCTGAACGCCAAATTCCATGACATGGAAGCCCAGATCGTTGCCCAGGCCGGTAAGTTCGGCGCTGTGACCATTGCCACCAATATGGCAGGCCGTGGTACGGACATTATGCTGGGCGGCAACGCGGAGTACATGGCCATGAGCGAGCTGCGCAAGCAGGAGCTGGACGAAGAGTTGCTGCGGGAAGCCAATTCCTACGCCGAAACCAACGACCCGGATATCCTGGCTGTCCGTAAGCAGTATGAAACGCTCCTTGCCAAGTATAAGGGCCAGATTGCCCAGGAAGCTGAGCAGGTCCGCTCCGCCGGCGGTCTTTACATCATCGGCACGGAACGCCACGAATCCCGCCGTATCGACAACCAGCTCCGTGGCCGCTCCGGCCGCCAGGGCGACCCCGGTGAGAGCCGCTTCTATCTGAGCCTGCAGGATGACCTGATGCGCCTGTTCTCCTCTGACCGGGTGATGGCGCTGATGGACCGGCTGGGTATTGACGAGGACATGCCCATCGACCAGAAGATCCTGTCCAACAGCGTGGAAACTGCCCAGAAGAATGTGGAAAGCCGCAACTTCCGGGCCAGAAAGAATGTGCTGGAATACGACAATGTGATGAACACCCAGCGTGAGGTGATCTATGCCCAGCGCAAACAGGTGCTGGACGGCAGTGACCTGCGCCAGAATATGCTGCAGATGCTCCACGGCCTGATTGAAAGTACCGTCAGCGATACCCTGGCTGAACATGGCGGCGTTGCCACCATGGAAGCGCTGGAGCCGGTGCTGCGGCAGTTTAACGGCGTTTTCTTCCCCATGGGCGCTTTCCGTATGCCGGAAGAAGCCACTGCCGGGGCGGTCATTGACACCATGTATAACCTTGCCCTGCGCATCTATGAAAAGAAAGAAGCGGCCTATACACCCCAGGTCATGCGGGAGCTGGAACGGGTCGTGATGCTGCGGGTGGTAGACGAATACTGGATGGACAACATCGACGCCATGGATGATCTGAAGCAGGGTATCGGTCTGCGGGCCTATGCCCAGCACGATCCTGTGGTAGCTTTCAAGGCCGAAGGCTATGAGATGTTCCAGGCCATGATCAACGCGATCCGGGAAGAAACCATCCGCCGGATGTTCCTGGTGCAGCTTCGCACCAACCAGGAGGTCAAACGTCAGAAGGTAGCCAAGGAAACCTCAGCCATTGGCACTGCCGATGCCATTGTGAAAAAGCAGCCTGTCCGAAAGGATAAAAAGGCAGGCCCCAACGATCCCTGTCCCTGCGGCAGCGGCAAGAAATATAAAAAATGCTGCATGCACAAGGACAAGACCGCCGAATAATAACCCTATCAGAAACAGAGGAAGCCTATGTCTGTCATACCCATGAAAGTTGGAACAATGGAATACCTGCAATCAGAGAATATCTCTGTTCCCCATTGCTTTACCACCCGTCTGGGCGGTGTCAGCACCGGCATCTTTGATTCTCTGAACCTGAGCCAGAACCGGGGCGATCCCACCGGAAATGTGGTGGAGAACTTCCGGCGGATCGGAACTGTACTGGGCTTTACCCCGGAGGATGTGGTCAACGCCCGGCAGACCCATTCAGACATTGTGGTAAGGGTAGGAAACGAAAACCGGGGCAAGCTGACCGTGGCCGGGGCTTCCCCCCAGTGCGATGCCCTTGTGACCAACGAACCGGGCCTTGCGCTGTTCGTATCCACCGCTGACTGCACCCCGATTTTGCTTCACGACCCGGTGACCGGCGCTGTTGGCGCGGCCCATGCGGGCTGGCGGGGGACTGCCTCCGCCATTGCCGCCAAAACTGTAGCGGCTATGACCGCCCACTTCGGCACAGATCCCAAGGATATCCGGGCCGCCATTGGGCCAAACGCGGGGGTCTGCCACTTTGAAACCGACGCGGATGTGCCGGATGCCATGATAGAAGCCTTTGGCGGGGCAGTCCGTCCCTTTATCCATCCCAAGGGTGATAAATATTATGTAAATCTAAAAGAGATCAATGCCCTGATCCTGCGCCGGGCCGGTGTGACGGATATTGCCATCAGCAGCCTATGCACCATGTGCCAGCCGGACCGGTTCTGGTCCCACCGTGTCACACGGGGACAGCGTGGCGCCCAGGGCGGTATCATTGTATGTCAAGGAGGAACACCGTGAAGAAGCTATTGATCGTAATATTAGGTCTTCTGGTTTGTACCTTTCTGGGCTGCAAATCGGAAGATACCCCCTATGTGCCAACAGGCAACGGTCTGACCTGGGAGGACGATTCCCCCCAGAACACCACCGCTCCCCTGGAGGATGCGCCCGAACAGGAATTGGTCCTGGTCTACTACCCCGACCAGACGATGAACCCCTACACCGCCATGGATTTCACCAACCGGGCGCTGTTTTCCCTGATCTACCAAGGTCTGTTTACGGTGGACACGGACTACAATGTATCCCCCATGCTGTGCAGCCGCTATACCGTTTCCGATGATATGCGCACCTATGAATTCTATGTTGACAATGCCACCTTCTCCGACGGCACGCCTGTGACCGTAGAGGATGTGTATGAAAGCCTACAGGCTGCCAGAGAAAGCAGGATCTATAAGGGGCGTTTTCAGCATGTGCGCAGTCTGAAAATGAGCGAAACCGGCGGTGTGGTCTTTCAGTTAGAGACAGCTTACGAGAATTTCCCCATCCTGCTGGATATTCCCATCGTAAAGGCTTCTGAGATAAATGCCGACCGGCCTACGGGAACCGGCCCTTATTATCTGGAAAGCACCACCTCCGGTGTCCGGCTGCGCCGCCGTACCAACTGGTGGTGCGACCCGGAAATGATCGTCACAGCCAGCTCCATCGGGCTGAAGGAAGCCCAGTCCCCCACCCAGATCCGGGATGCCTTCGAGTTTTCCAATGTTGGTCTGGTCTGCGCAAACCCCGGTTCTGATTCCTATGTGGACTACCGCTGCGACTACGAACTGTGGGACTGCGAAAACGGTGTGTTCCTGTACCTGGGCTGCAACATGGAAAGTAAGCTGTTTTCCATTCCCAGCATCCGCAGCGCTTTGACCCATGCCATTGACCGGGATGCCATCGTTACCAAGTATTACCGGGGCTTTGCCCACAGCGCCACCCTTGCGGCCTCACCCCTTTCTCCCTACTATAACCAGCGGCTGGCCTCTGATTACGGGTATGATCCGGAAAAGTTTATCACTGCGCTCAGCGACAATTACCTCAGCGGCGCTCCCATCAAGATCCTGGTAAACAAGCAGGACACCCTGCGGCTGCGGATCGCCCGTGAAATCGGCAAAATGATGGAAAGCTGCGGTCTGATCGTGGAAATGGTTGAGGTGGACGGCAACGACTATTACTACTATTTAAGTATCAAAAATTTCGATATCTATGTAGGCCAGACCCGGCTGTCGGCCAATATGGACCTGTCTGCATTCTTCAAGCCAAACGGCGCTATGCACTACGGTGATATCACCGACGCGTCTATCTATGCCATGTGCCGGGAAGCGCTGGCAAACAAAGGCAATTATATCAATCTTCACAAAATGGTAGCCGATGACGGACGGCTCTGCCCCATTCTGTTCCAGACCTATGGCATTCACGCCACCCGCGGCCTGCTCACCGGCCTGTCTCCGGCCCGGGATAATGTATTCTATTATGACCTCGGTAAAACGATGGCGGATATCCGTCAATAGTTTTTCACTTTTCCAACAGCTTACAGTTGTTTTCCACGGGGTTCTCTGTTATAATACCTGTGTCAAATGTAAACGAAAGGATGATCTGTATGAAAAAGACAATTTCTGTTCTGCTTTGCCTGTGCCTGTTTTTGACTGCCTGCACCAAACAGCCTGAACAGACTGATCCTTCCACAATATCTACCACCGCGCCCACCACGGAAGCTACCACAGAACCCACCACGGAGCCAACGACCGAACCCACCACCGTTCCCACCACAGAGCCGCCCGTCCTTTACCGCCATCCTCTGACCGGCGAGCCCCTGGACGCGCCCTTCACTGTACGGCCTGTTGCCGTCAGCTCCAACAACTATAAGGCAGCCCAGCCTGTTCTGGGTATCAGCCACGCTGATATTATTTTCGAGCATATCACCGAAGCGCTGGGCGGTGAAACCAGAATGCTGGCTGTCTATACGGACCTGGATTACGATGACCGGCTTGGTACAGTCCGCAGCGCCCGTACCTATTCTGTGGATCTGGCCGGCAGCGTCAATGCCTATTTTGTACACTGCGGCGGCAGTGACATGGCGCTGAATCAGATCAGCAGAACCGGGTATCCCTCACTGAATGAATTCTACAACGGCCAGTATTTTTACCGGGACCAGGACAGAAAATCCGCAGGCTACAGTAACGAGCATACCCTGGTCACAGAGGGCAGAAAGCTGCTGGATGCCTTTGCTGCCAGGAAGATGGACCTGACCGCGCCGGAAGATGCTTACTACGGCTTCACATTCTCCGACGAAGCCGATCTCGGCGGCTCTCCTGCAGCCAAGGTCACCATTCAGTATTATAACACGAACGGCAAATTCTCCAATTTTGAGTATGATAAGACCGACGGTATGTACTACGGCATCCAGAAGTGGAGCAATAAGCAGATCTCCATTCTTGACGGCAATACCGACGATCTGATCCCCTTCAAAAACATACTGATCCTCAAAACAAAAGTCACCCACGACGGTGACGGTGTCCATGTGTATATGCAGCTCACCGGCGAGGGCGAAGGCTTCCTGGTCCGTGACGGCGAGTATGTTCCCATCAAGTGGCAGAGAGATAATGCCACCGATCCCTTCACATTCACCCTGGCAGACGGCTCTGTGGCTACCTTCGGTGTTGGCAAAACCTATGTTTCCATTCTGCC
>JAZKYA010000100.1:0-11110 GCA_045611945.1 Faecousia sp.
CCTCGGGGGAAGGTGGCTGCCCGAAGGGCAGACGGATGAGGGGTGTGGCAGCTTTTTGACCCCTCATCAGTCAAAAATCAAAGATTTTTGACAGCTTCCCCCCAAGGGGAAGCCTTTTGGGTGCGGTGGTGATTGGTAAGTCAAACGATCATTTATGTGTGCTGGTTGAATTATTGTTGCGAAAGGGGCGGTTTTTGTTTATAATAACAGCAACGAAGCAAAAGGAGATAAGAAGATGACCTATCAGCAGATCCGCAGCAACGAAGAAGTATGCGCCCTTTTGGAGCGGGGCAACCAGAACCTGGGGGTGCTGGGCTTTACCGACCACTCAGAAGCGCACTGCCTGCTGGTGGCGGAGCGGGCCGCCTATATTCTGCGCAAGCTGGGCTTTGACGAGCATCAGCAGGAGCTGGCCAGGATCGCCGGCTTTATGCATGACATCGGCAACGCCATCAACCGCACCCACCACGCGGAGCTGGGCGCGCTGCTTGCCAACGATATTCTGAAGCACACCGATATGCCCCTGGCGGACCGGATCGCGGTCATCGCCGCCATCGGCCAGCATGACGAGTCTACCGGCAATTCCATGGACCCCATCTCCGCCGCCCTGATCCTGGCGGACAAGACCGATGTGCGCCGCAACCGGGTACGCACCAAGGATTCCGCCAAGTTCGATATCCATGACCGGGTCAACCACGCAGTCACCGGCTCGATTCTGAAAGTGAGTACGGAAGAGGGGATCATTGCCCTGAACCTGCAGATCGACGAAAGCATCTGCACCATGTACGAATACTTTGATATCTTTCTGAACCGGATGCTGATGTGCCGGGGGGCGGCGGAGATGCTGGGCTACAAGTTCCGCCTCACCGTCAACGGCGGCAAGGTGCTGTGATGCTGGGGCTGCGCTGGGCCTCCATCGGCCCCGGCGAAGGCCACGCCGCGGGCCGGGCGCTGCTGAAAGAAATGGTGGAAGGGCTGACCCAGGATGCCATGCCGGAAATTCTGGTGGCCCGGCGGGGAAAGCCTTATTTTGCCGAAGGCGGCCTGCATTTTTCCATTTCCCATACCAAGGACCATGTGTTCTGCGCCCTGTCAGACAGGCCCATCGGCATTGATGCCGAGGAGCTGGACCGGAATATCTCCCTGGAGCTGGCCCGGAAGATCCTGTCGCCGGGAGAATTTGCCCAATATGAGAAAGCGGAAGATCCCCGCCTGGCCCTGCTGACCTTCTGGGTGCTGAAGGAGGCCCAGGCCAAGTGCGGCGGTGAAGGTCTGCGCGGATACCCCAGAGACACGGCCTTTTCTCTGGATGACCCCAGAGTGAGAACCATGGACGGCTGTCTTGTGGCCGTCATCGAAAAGGAGAAAGAAGATGCTTTTTGATACCCATGCCCATTTGAATGACCACGCCTTTGACCCGGACCGGGAAGCACTGATGGCAGGCTTCGCCAGTGCCGGGGTGGGCCTTGTGATGAACGCCGGCTGCTCCCTGGAATCCTCCCGGGAGTCTGCGGCCATGGCCGCAGACTATCCCTGGCTTTACGCTTCCGTTGGTTCCCACCCGGACGCTGCTGATGAAGTGGACGAGGCGGTGCTGGAAGAATACAGAAAGTTATGCAAACTGAATCCCAAGGTCAAGGCCATCGGCGAGATCGGCCTTGACTACCATTATGAGGACATCCCCAGGCAGATCCAGAAGAAAGCCTTCCGGATGCAGATGGCGCTGGCTCAGGAGCTGGGCCTGCCGGTGATCGTCCACGAGCGGGATGCCCATGAGGACGGCCTTGCCATCGTAAAGGAATTCCCGAAGGTCCGGGGTGTATTTCACTGTTACAGCGGCTCCGCGGAGATGGCCCGGCAGTTGGTGGCGCTGGGCTGGTACATCGGCTTTACCGGGGTTCTGACCTTTAAAAATGCCCGCAAGGCGGTGGAAACAGCCGCGTCGATCCCCTTGGAACGGATCGTTTTGGAAACGGACTGCCCCTATATGGCGCCCGAGCCCTTCCGGGGAAAGCGCTGTCATCCGGGGTATCTGTACCGGATGGCGGAAAAACTGGCTGAGATCCGGGGAATCTCCCTGGAAGCGGTCCACGCCGCCACCTATGAAAACGGAAAACGCCTGTACGGGATTCAATAAACCGGACGATACCGCTGCCGGGGGATGCATTTGCACAAAGTGCCGAATATTAGCAGTTGCAAAACAGTGTGCTTTACTCTATAATACAAAAGGATATGCATGGATTGCAGATACCCCTGATCGATCGTTTTTCGCGTTTTTTGATTAAAACGAATTGGAGTTTAGATAAAATGAGAGAAAGAAAAACATTAAGCGGCAACACGAAGGGCGTTATGCGCAGGATCGAAGGCTTTTTTGAGCTGACCGTGCTTGCTGCGGCATATTACCTGGTGTTTAAATTCGGTTATGACAATGCAGGCGTTCACCTCTATCTGGGCAGGGGCAAATATGTGCTGACAGGCCTGTATATGCTGCTCAGCGGCCTGTTTATTATGAACATGGACGGTTTCCAGATCGGCAACCTGCGCCGGTTCGATCTGGCAATGGCCCAGTGGATCGGCCTGTTTGCCACAAACTTTATCACCTATTTCCAGCTCTGTCTGATCGCCAATCAGATGGTCAGCGTAATACCGATGCTGGTGCTTATGGGCATCGACATTGTGTTGGTGGTGGGCTTTGTATTCGTATACGCAGCCAGCTTCCGGCTGCTGTACAAGCCCTACAACATGATTCTGGTCTTTGGCACAGACAACGCGGTCACATTGAAGCTGAAAATGGATACCCGGCGGGATAAGTACCAGATCAACAAGCTCATCTCTGTGGAACGGGGCTACAAAGCCATCTGCGAGGAGATTGTCAGGTATGACGCTGTGATCATCAACGATGTACCGCCCCAGATCCGCAACGATATTCTGAAATTCTGCTACAGGAACAATATCCGTACCTATGTAGTGCCGAAGATCACCGATATCATTATGCGCGGCGGCGAGGATATTACCACCTTTGATACGCCC
The DNA here is from genome assembly GCA_045611945.1 of Faecousia sp. GTDB lineage: Bacteria > Bacillota > Clostridia > Oscillospirales > Oscillospiraceae > Faecousia. Next base: position 3,031 of record JAZKYA010000100.1, read on the forward strand.
CTGCTTCTGACCCATGGCTTTGGCCCTACCATTACCCAGCGGATCCTGAAGCGGGCAATGGACATTGCCCTGTGCCTGCTGGCTATGATCATCGCCGCGCCCATTATGGCTGTGATCGCTGCTGCCATCAAGCTGGAGGACGGCGGCCCTGTGTTCTACAAGCAGAAGCGGGCCACCATCGGCGGAAAGGAATTTGATATCCTGAAATTCCGCAGCATGATCGTAGACGCGGAAAAGGGCGGTTTTTCCATTCCCGCCACAGGGAAAGACCCCAGAATTACCAAGGTGGGCAATGTGATCCGGGCCTGCCGGGTAGACGAGCTGCCCCAGATCCTCAATATTCTCAAGGGTGACATGAGCATTGTTGGCCCCCGGCCCGAACGGCTGGAGCATATGGAAAAGTACGGTGAGGAAGTACCTGAGTTTGCCTACCGGCTGAAGGTAAAGGGCGGACTGACCGGTTATGCCCAGATCTACGGAAAATACAATACCAGCGCCTATGATAAGCTGCGGCTGGACCTGATGTACATTGAGAATTATTCTATCCTTCTGGATATCAAGCTGATTCTGATGACCGTGCGCATTCTGTTCAGCAAGGAAAGCACCGAAGGCTTCGAAAAGCAGCAGGAAACGGAACAGCGTGTGCAGGAAATGCTGGAAAAGATCCACGAGGAGGATGACGCTCTGACCGGACAGGGCGTATAACAGAAGCAGAATCCATAAAATATGTGTTTGAGGTGACGAGATGTCCGCGCACTCTACTTTGTTTTTGATGCAGTCCTACCGGGATACCTGGGACGACTATAACCGCAGCCTGACCCGGGAGGGGTTTCCCCAATGGGATTATGTGGTGCTGACCGCATCCAACGAACAGCAGGCGGAAGGTTTTTATGCCCAGTTGGAAGAGCGGCGGGCCGCCGGCCTGCTGCCGCCCCACACCCAATTCGCGGTCGTACCGGACCCCGGCGGAAAGCGGGTCGGTTCCGGCGGCGCGACTTTGGGTGTTTTGCGCTATATTGCGGAAACTGCCGGTACGGCGGATTTTTCCGGGCTGCGGATCCTGGTGATCCACAGCGGCGGCGACAGCAAGCGTGTGCCCCAGTATTCCGCCCTGGGCAAGCTCTTTTCGCCCGTTCCCCATGAGCTGCCCAACGGCCGGGCCGCCACCTTGTTTGATGAATTTTTGATCGCAATGAGCTCTGTGCCTGCCAGAGTGCGGGAAGGTATGCTGCTGCTCAGCGGCGATGTGCTGCTGCTGTTTAACCCTTTGCAGATCGACTATTCCGGTTCCGATGCCGCTGCCATCTCCTTTAAGGAGGATGTGGGCACAGGCAAAAACCATGGTGTGTTCCTCCAGGGAGCGGACGGCAATGTGGCCCGGTTTTTGCACAAGCAGACGGAGGAGGCCCTGGCTTCCTGGGGCGCGGTCAATGACCGGGGCCGCGTGGATATCGATACCGGCGCGGTGATCTTCTCCAGCAGTATGCTGGCATCTTTGTACGGTCTGATCTCCACCGGCGGCGTGCTGGACGAGAACAAATACAATTCTTTTGTCAACGAGACGGTGCGCCTTTCCCTGTACGGCGATTTTCTGTATCCGCTGGCAGCGGACTCGACCCTGGAAGCTTTTTACGAAGAAAAGCCCGAGGGCCGGTTCTGCCCGGAGCTGACTGCTGCCAGAACCGCTGTATGGCAGGCTCTGCGGCCTTACCGGATGAAGCTGCTGCGGCTGGCTCCTGCCAAGTTCATTCACTTCGGCACCACCCGGGAGATCATGGAGCTGATGTCTGCCGGCATTGAGGCTTACCACTATCTGGATTGGAGCAGCCATGTCAACAGCAGTGTCGCGCCCCATGTGGCCGGTTATAACAGCGTCCTTTCCAGTGATAAGGCCGTAGGCAGGAATTGCTATCTGGAAGTCAGCTATGTCCACCGCAATGCCAGGGTGGGGGATAATGTACTGCTCTCCTATGTGGACATCCACGATGAAGTGATCCCATCCAATGTGGTGCTCCACGGCCTGAAGCAGCGCGACGGCCGGTTTGTGGTACGGATCTACGGCGTGACGGATAACCCCAAGGATACCCTGGAAAACGGCGGAAGCTTCCTGGGTACGGACCTGGAAGGTTTTATGAATCAGAACGGCATTCAGCCTGAGGAACTCTGGGACGGGAATGACCGCAGCATCTGGAATGCCCGGCTGTATCCCACAGGCAGTACCATTGTGGAGGCTGTGAAGCATGCGCTGAATGTGTACGAAATGGCCCAGGGCCGGGGCGATGCGGCCCAGTGGCGGAACGCCCAGCGCAAGTCCCTGTGTTCCGGCTTCAATGAAGCAGATCCCGATGCCATTGTTTCCTGGAACAAGCGTATGTCCGAATTGGTGCGCATGGACCGGGTGCAGAAGCTCATCGAGGCAGGCAGGCCCGTGTCAGAGGCGGCGGAGGTCCTGCACGCTTCCAATCTGACAAAGATCCAGCAGGAATGGCTGGACCGGCAGATCCAGCAGGCAGACAGCCGGGACTTAAAAGACTTTGGCAGCATCCTGCGGCTGCACTATTACTTAGGCAAGGGCCTGGGAGGGCAGGCAGGTGACAGGCACACCGCCAAATGCTTCGCCCTGATCCAAAGCACCATTCTGCAGGCCTGCCTGGGAAGTTTGGCCTATCACGACAACTGCACCATCGTCAAGGATAAGCATGTGGTCAGGCTGCCCCTGCGGGTCAACTGGGGCGGCGGCTGGAGCGATACCCCGCCCTACTGCATCGAGCATGGGGGAACGGTATTGAACGCGGCCATCCTGCTGGACGGACAGATGCCTGTTGAGGTAAGGCTGGAAAAGATCCCGGAGCATAAGATCATCTTTGAAAGCCGGGATATGGATGTTTACGGTGAGTTTGACACCATTGAGCCCCTCCAGAGGACCGGCGACCCCTACGATCCCTTTGCTTTGCAGAAGGCGGCGCTGGTGGCCTGCGGCGTAATCCCTGCCAAGGGCGGCGACCTGAAGAAGATCTTGACCCGGCTGGGCGGCGGTTTCCGGATGAATTCCGAGGTGACCAATGTGCCCAAGGGCAGCGGCCTGGGGACCAGCAGTATCCTGTCCGGCGCCTGTGTCAAGGCTTTGTTTGAATTTTTGGGAATCCCCCACACGGAAGAGGACCTGTGCGACCATGTGCTGTGCATGGAGCAGATCATGTGTACCGGCGGCGGCTGGCAGGACCAGGTGGGCGGATTGTTTGACGGCTTGAAGTATGTGACTACCATGCCCGGCATTAAGCAGAAGATCCAGGTGCAGCATGTGCAGATCCCCCAGGAAACCAAGCGGGAAATGGACGAGCGGTTCGCCCTGATCTATACGGGCCAGCGGCGGCTGGCCAGAAACCTGCTGCGGGATGTGATCGGCCGGTATGTGGGCAACGAGCCCGACTCCCTCTTTGCCCTCAACGAGATCCAAAAGGTGGCTGCGCTGATGCGCTTTGAGCTGGAGCGGGGCCATGTGGATGACTTTGCCAAGCTGCTGGATTACCACTGGGAGCTTTCCAAGAAGATCGATGCCGGCAGTACCAACACCCTTATCGACCAGATCTTCCACAGCATCGGGGACCTGATCGACGGACGGCTGGTATGCGGCGCGGGCGGCGGCGGATTTTTGCAGGTGATCCTGAAAAAGGGTGTTACCAAGGAAGCCGTCCACACCCGGCTGAAGGAAGTATTCCAGGACAACCCGGTGGATGTGTGGCCAGCCCAGATCCAGTGGTGATAGGAGATTGGAAATGAAGGGAAAACTGATCGTTATAGAGGGCTTGGACGGAAGCGGCAAAGGAACCCAGGCGGAGCTGCTGTGCCAGACGCTGAAGCAGCAGGGCTGCAAAGTCAGAAAGGTCTCCTTCCCGGACTATGACAGCGATTCCTCCGCCCTTATCAAAATGTATCTGGCAGGCCAGTTCGGCACAGACCCCAGTGCGGTCAATGCCTACGCCGCCTCCACCTTTTACGCGGTGGACCGGTACGCCAGCTTTAAAAAGAACTGGGAGGACTTTTACCGGGATGGGGGCATCGTGGTAGCGGACCGCTACACCACCTCCAACGCCGTACATCAATGCTCCAAGCTGCCCCGGGAGCAGTGGGACAGCTACCTGCAATGGCTCTTTGATTTCGAGTACCGGCTGGTGGGCATTCCTGCCCCGGACAAGGTGATCTATCTGCAGGTAGACCCGGCTGTGAGCCAGAAGCTCATGACCGGCCGTTACCAGGGGGATGAAAGCAAAAAGGATATCCATGAGAAGGACCTGTCCTATCTGGACCGCTCCCGCAGGGCCGCGGAATACTGCGCCGAAAAGCTGGGATGGAAAACCGTCCGGTGTGTCACCGGGGGGCAGATGCGTACCATCGAAGATATCCATAATGAGATCCTGGAAATCATAAAATAAAAAAGCAGAGCAAGCGATCGCGCTTGCTCTGCTTTTCAGTCTGTCAAAAAACCTTTGGGATGGATGCGCTCAAGGCTCCCTCTGATGAGGGAGCTGTCGCCGCAGGCGGCTGAGGGAGAGAAAATGTTTGAATTTTACTGTAATTTCTTATATTATACAAACCTTTCATCTGTTCTCTCCCCCAGGCTGCCCTTTGGGCATCCAGCCCCCTCGTCAGAGGGGGCCTTGGTGTGATCCCGCTTTTTTTATACTTATACGCCGTAGATCAGCCAGATATAGATATAGGCCGGGATAATCGCCGCCAGGGTGAAGGGAATGCCGATTTTGAAGAAGTCGGCGTTTTTGACTTCATAGCCCCCCCGGCGCAGGATGCCGATGCCGGTGATATTGGCGGATGCGCCGATGGGGGTGCAGTTGCCGCCCAGGGTCGCGCCGGACAGCAGGCCAAAGTACAGGGGAACGCCCAACACCGCCGGGTCAATGCCCATTTCCGGCGCCAGAGTCGCTGCCAGAGAGCCGATGACCGGGATCATGGTGGCAACATAAGGAATATTGTCGATGAAAGCGGAGATCAGCACCGAGGCCCAAACAATGACGGTATACAGCAGGAAGATGCCATTGCCGCCCATGCCGGCCAGAATATTACCCAGGGCGGCAATGACGCCCACGGATTCCATACCGCCGATCATCAAAAACAGGCCCACCAGCAGACCCAGGGTCTCAAAGTCGATGGCCTTCAGAGGACCGGTGATGGCGTCCAGCTTTTTGCAGCGCAGGTAGTTGTAGATCAGGCCCACCACCAGCAGCGCGCAGCAGATCAGACCGTTGATCTCGTTCGGCAGATTCCAGCTATCGGGAGCGAAGGAGGCGCAGACCAGCAATCCAATGGCGCCTACCAGCAGTACGGTGGGAACATAGTCCTCTACCTGCGTCATTTCGCCGCCGGCGGGGATGGGGGCTTTTTCCTTGCGGAAGATGATGTACAGGATCAGCGCGGCAATGACAGCGCCCAGCTCTACGGCAAAGAAGATGGAGGGCTTGCCTAAGTACCAGAAAAAGTCCATAAAGGTCATATCCAGCGCGGAGCCCAGCATGATGGCGGTGGTGTCACCTACCAGGGTGGCCGCGCCCTGCAGGTTGGAGGACACGGCGATGCCGATGATGAAGGGGACAGGGTTGGTCTTGAGCTTGCGGCAGATCTCCAACGCCACAGGGGCGATCATCAGCACCGTGGCTACATTGTCCACGAATGCAGAGATCACACCGGCAAACAGCGCCAGGCACACAGCGGCCCACTGTACATTGGGGACTTTCGCCATAATGGCATCGGCCAGCAGTGCGGGCATCCTGCTGTCGATAAAGAGCTGCACCAGACCCATGGTACCGGCGATCATCAGCAGAACATTAAAGTCCAGCGCGCCCAGGATATTGCCCACAGGCAGCATACCGGAAACAATGAACACCAGGCCGGAGGCCAGAGCGATATAGGGCCTGTATTTGCTGAAGGTAAGCATCAGCACATAGGTAGCGGCAAACAGAATAATGGCAGGGAGCATAGCGGTTTCCTTTCTGATTATCGTGTGATATTTCTATTATACTATTTTGCTGAACAAGAAGCAATAGAAATATATCTGGATTTATTCCTCCTGCATCCGGTAGCCTACCCCCAGCTCGTTAAGGATGTAGCTGTCGTCACCGGGCTTCACGCCCAGCTTTCTGCGGATGTTGGCCATATTCACCTGGAGCTTTTTGATGCTGCCGTCGTCCATGCTGCCCCAGATATCCCGGATGATGGTGCTGTAGGTCAGCACCCGGCCGGTATGGTGAGACAGCAGGGAAACGATATTATACTCCGTTTGAGTCAGATGAATCTGTTCGCCGCCAACGCTGACCAGACGGCGGTCGTAGTCGATCTCTAAATCTTTTAAGGTAAATTTCCCGCCGGGGGCGGCAATGCCATATCTGCCGCTGCGCAGGGCGGCCCGGATACGGGCCATCAGCTCCGCTGTGCCGAAGGGCTTGGTGATATAGTCATTGGCTCCCAGGTCCAGAGCGGAGACCTTGTCCTTTTCGTCGGTACGGGCAGACAGAACGATGACCGGCACCGCGCTGCCGGCGCGGACACGGCGGATGAATTCCTCTCCATCCATATCCGGCAGGCCCAGGTCCAGCACCACCAGGTCCGGCTGATGGGAAGAAAATACCAGCAATCCCTGGCTGCAGCTCTGGGCGGTCAGCACCTGATAGCCGCCGGCCAGCAGCATGGTCTCCACGAAGCTGCAAATGCTCCGGTCGTCCTCTACCACCAGTACCTTATATTTATTATTCCCCATAGCTTTCTTCCTCCAGGTTTAGTGTAAAACAGAATTCCGCGCCGCCGCCGGCCCTGTTCTGGGCCCAGATCTGGCCGCCGTGGGCCCGGACGATGGCAGCGCATACGCTCAGCCCGATGCCCATGTTGCTGCGGCCGGAATCGGCCCGGGTGTCGGGGCTTTGATTGCCGGAAAACAGCGCTTTCATCCGCTCCGGCAAAATGCCGCAGCCGTCGTCGGCTACCCGGAACAGCGCTTTGCCGGACTGGACCTCCACCCGCAGCCACAGGTTTTCCATACCCTTGGCGTGGAATACCGCGTTTTCCAGCAGGTTCACCAGCACCTGCTGGGTCAGCATCCCATCCATGGGGATGCTGATAAAGGTATCCGGGATCTGCACATGGACCTTCTGATCTGGGTAGTGCTTGTGAAATTTCAGCATGACCGCGTCGATCAGCTCCTCCAGCACCGTATCGTGCTTGGACAGACGCACCTGCTCCGCATCCACCTTGGTGACGCTGAGCAGGTTCTCCACCATTCGGATCAGCCATTGGGCATCGGCCTGCACATCCCCCAGAAGCTTCAAATGCTGCTTCCGGTTCAGGTCTTCATAGTTTTCAATCAGCGTGGAGCAGGCGCCGTAAATGGAGGTCAGAGGGGTGCGCAGGTCGTGGGACACGGCCCGCAGAAGATTGCCCCGCATACGCTCCCGCTCCGCCTCGGCCTTGAGCTGTTCCTGCCGTTTGATCTGGGTGGTCAGGGTGCTGGTCATGGTAGACACGATCAGCATGACCACAGCCGAAGAAAGACACTCCGGCGTGATCAGGTCAAAGGCGTAATAGGGATATGTAAAGGCATAGTTCACAGCCAGCACACTGATGAAAGAAGCGGCAAGACCGTACAGATAGCCCTGGGTCTTGCGGGAAACCAGGAATACGCCCAGCACAAAGATCATAGGCGTCATGGTATAGGTCCTATAGACTGTTTGCAGCAGCAGATTGACTCCAAAAGCGCCTGCAAGGGCAATCACGGTAAACAGGCTGTCAGCCCAAATTTGCTTTTGTTTCCGCATGACATACCACCTCATGATAATTATAGCAGATACAAGGAAAAACACATAATTCTGCAGACTAAGAAACAGCTAAGAAAGATAAGTGATCGTTTAGCGGCCCAAAGGCCGAATGCAAAATGCATAATGCATAATGCAAAATTGTGGGGAGCGATGCGAGCGCTGCCAGTGGCAGAGCAAGCGAGCTGAGCCAGTGGCAGCGGTCGGCAAGACGCAAGCCTGCTTCGACAGGCGAAGCGGCTGCCGGGCACCACAACAGGGCTTTG
>JAZKYA010000101.1:0-12118 GCA_045611945.1 Faecousia sp.
CATAAGCGTGTGCCGCGGTCAAAATTTTGCGAGCGGACAGCGAACAGAAAATTTTGGGCACCGCAAACGGGGAAGGCTTTCCTCAAAGACATTCGGGTTATCTCGCTTTTTGACGATTAGCGGCTTTTTTGACACTCTGAAACCGGTGCGGTTTTTACACCGCACCGGTCTTCTTATGTTCATATGGAAGCAATAGACGCGCCCGGACCGCAAATTTACGAATCCTGAAGCCACCATGCTGTCTTGGGTTTGTCTGTGCATTTGTCCTCCAGCGGAAAGGGCACATTGTAATACTTTGCCAGATTTTTCAGTATCATCCGGTTCATGCCCGCTATCGTAGCGGTATTATAATACGGATGCCCAAAGTGTATACCGGCGGATTCCTCTGCCTCCTGCCGCAGCTCCTTCAGCTTTGCTTCTGTCGTCTCATCATAGGGAGCATTGGCAGCCTCCAGGATATCACGCACTTCTTGTGCAACACTCTTTTTATATATGAATTGATATTCCTTTGCGCCCAGCACGCCCCAAAACATATCATAAAAGGGTACAGAATACGCTTTGATCCAATCCCACATAATTTCGGGGTCTGTCACATTCGGTCCGTCAATATGGCAGCGCTTGTAAAGCAAAACAATATTCGAAGGATCATCTATTCCTCCCAAGGAATCCGGAATAATATGGCATCGCTGTAAATTTCTTCACAACCGCAGCGCCAGCACCGCTTATCCGCTTCTGCCCCGTCCACACTCAGACCGCTTTCACTCATTCTAGCAAACCAGTAATCTACCGCCTGTTTGATTGTTGTCTTAATATTTTTTCTCTTCCCCATAATTGTCTGTTCTCCCCTATCTATATACCCAGAGGTCATTTCAGCAGTGCTTAATAAACCCTTCATCCATTCTGCTTATATATGCTTAGCAGCACGCAATGCGGAGGCAGCCTTTCGCATGATATGGCTGTTATGGATTCTCTCCACCCGGCAGACGCTTCTTTGCCTGATGGCGAGTTTCCCTAACCTATTTCCGTACCGCCCCATTCTACAACCGTGAAGCCTATGCGTTCCGGCGGAGTCAATTCTTGTTCGGGAAGTTCCACAAAGGTATCAATGGCTTTCCAAGTCATGAATATACGGATCATGGTATCCGGCACCGGGTCGATCTGCAGCTTGGCTGCATTGGTGTAGGCATCGGTCTGGAAGGAAATGATGTTGTAGGGGTTCTGCTCCATCAAAGGCAGCCAGTACACAATGAACTCGTTTGCTTCTCTGCGGGTCAATCCCAGCTTTTCAAGCGTTTCCTCCAGGAATGCAGCGGTGTCCCCGCCTTTTACACAAAAGCCTTCGGACATATCCCACTGGGCGTTGGTTTCGCCCTCCCAGTACAGATAATTGTAGGTCTGACCATTGGCATCTGTCAGGGTGCCATCGGGAGCTGCCTTTACTTTCCAACCGGAGTTATAGGCAGGATAGGTGCAGGTCAGCCTGCCGTCCAGAATCAGTTTAACAGATACATCGGTTTCTTTTTCTGGATAGAGATAGATAACCGGTTTGTAGGCAGCATTCGGATCCGGCTGCCAATCACTTGCTTCTACTGTCAGAAAATCAACTTCTACACGGTGGTTTTCCTGGTCGTAGTAGGTGTTTTCATAAGTGCAGGTGATCTGATCACCAACGCACCAATCATCAGAGAGCGTACCATTCAACTTGATTTCATAAGGCATAGGAATCACGGTTCTTGCGAAGAAACAGTTGGAGTATATCTCCGTAATCACAATGTGATCGAAGATATTGTTGTCATATTTCTCTGCGGTTTCTTTATCCAACCACCGTTCAGTGAATTCCTTATGGCGGAGTGTTTTCGCCATTTCCCATTTGACTGCATGGATCTGGGCGGGATAGGATTCCATGATGCCACCGGTGTAGTAGATTTCCACATCACTGCCGACCTGGGCACCAATGTCACCGAGATCCGCGATGCCAAAATAGATCTTATCGGCGCTGCGAAGTTCATCTTCGCCCTCCACAGGCTGCACCAATGCGGCATCGCTGTCCAATTCCAGAATGGTGGCCACAAATTTGTGGACTACTTCCTGCTCTTCGTTCGCCCACAGATCGTCAACGGACTGGAAGTTATTGGGGAACCAGTACACCTTCGTTGCCTGGTAAACGCCATCGGTAGTTAAGCGGTTCCAGTCTATGATTTTATAGGTCAGCGCCGTGTAGGTCCTGGTGTCTCCATCCCTATGCACGCCGGTTGGGACCGGGACAAAAAGAATGGCAAGAAAAAGCACGCTGGAAAGGATAATCAGAAATACTTTTTTCTTCATGGAAACACCTCATTTCACCCTATAATATAAATATAATAATTTGCCGTACCGTAATAACCTGCCCCGGTATCTTCCCATGCCGCAACGATTTCGTAGACATAGCCACCTTGTTTCGCGTAAAAAGCGCCATTCTGAGAAACAACAGTTTCTTCCCGGACATTCCCTGTTTCCCATACTGTCTCCGGCCAGCAGGCAAAGGTTACAGAAGCGGGGTCTGCTTCCCATTGCAGTTTTATCAGGTAACCCAGGGAGTTTGCAGGGGCATAGGTGTCGCTGCCCGGAACAGGCGCGTAGACCGTTTCTGCGTATTGGCTGCTGACAGTAACAGGTTCCAACACCTCTTTCGGCAAAGGTCTGGAAGCCTGGTCTGCAATGGCTGCGTTTTCAAGCCCATTGCCTAATGCGCAAATCCAGCTGTATCCGCCGAGACGAAGGACTTCCTCTCCTTCCGGTGTGATCACCTTACCTTCCGGAGGTTTCTTGAACGCGCCTTCCGTCTGGGGAACAACGATTTTGTCGTCCATATAGGAGGCCTTACCATCTATATAAAGGACCGTGTCTCCGGAGTTTTCCACGAGAACATCCCGGCTCAGTTCCAGAATGATATGCCATTGGGCCTCATCACATGTACCCGCTTCCGGCACTTTGCGGTCGATAGAAATAACGAGCTCTCTGTTTGCTGTCTGACTTACGCTGCGGACCTCATGGCGTACAGATCCGCTGCCTTCTTCCAGAAGGACAAAGATCAAATAGTTTTTATCAAAGAATGCCTGGTCAAACTGATCGCAGACATCCAGAAAACCGATAGTAGTGTCAGAATATACCTGTTCTTTTCGTTCCAGATCAAAGACTTCCTGCCATGTATTGTAATAGTCCTTCAGCTCCTGTAAACTGCGGATGATTCTGATGCCGGGGAACAGCCCAGCTTCAGAAGCACCGTCAGTGCGGATATACTGGGCGCACCAATCCACTTTCGTTCCGGTTGCCGCAGCACCGTCCGAATCTTTCATATTGCCAACCGTAAATTCCGCAACAAGCTCACACTTGGTACTCAGTTGCCCATTGTCATGCACATAGCAATCTGCCTTGAAACGGTAAACTCCGGGGGATGATACATCATAAGTGCCGGTTAAGCTATAGGTTTCTTCTCTGGAGCTGCCTGCCTTTAGTTCATACCCAATGGCAATAAAGGACAGTTCCCCTTGCATGGCGCAACTGACCCATTGCTCACCTTCCAGGCGTTCGACGGTGTAAGCCGCGCCATAAGTGACATCGTGCTTGGTCGTGTTATTCCATATCACAACAAATGATGTTTCATTTTCCGACCCGTTCCAGTTCAAACTATCAACCTGTATTTCTACACCTTCATAGCTGGAATAGGTTGTTCCCGGAGTCATGGCAAGAGGGGTAGAATCGGGGTGCTGCAGCCCTGGGTCAATGGTTTCGCAGCCACACAGCCCAAAAAACATAGCAACCGTCAGCAAAAAACCAATGGTCTTTCTCATACCCGTCAGCTCCTTTCAGAAAAATGATGACATCAAGACCGGGGGATGCCCAACGCGTCCTTGAGCGCAAAACAGGTATCCTCACGCATATGGAATTCTTTTTTCGTAGATTGATCCACCAACAGCGGTCCTATCAACAAATACTCGGCGCTGGAACCGTCACTCTGCCTGATAAGGATCTTATATTCCTTTTCCCTGCTGTCGCCATCGAGATTCGTGGCTGTTTCATCGGTCACATGGCTAATGCTCCCATCCCCTTCATCCGTTTCAGATACGGTTACAATGCTGTCAATCAGGTTTATGATTCCCTGCACATCTGCTGCCGTGGTATAATAATGAGATATTCCATTGCCAGAGACCGTAACAGAGCTCATAAACAGCCCACCGACTACATCCGTTCCCATAGCACCGGAATACTGCTCGTTGGAGATTTCCGGCGCTTTCCCATCCAGAGGATCGGCAGATCCTATCCCTGGCAGAACAAACGCGCCAAAAGCAGAAATGCATAACACCAAAGGGATGCAAACCATAACAATATGCTTTCTGCGCTGCTTACGCTCTTTCATTCTCTTTCCACTGCGGCGGAACACCTCCGCCTGACATTCCTCTAAGTTCCTCATAGTAACAGCTCACCATCCTTTCCGAGAATGATGCGAAGCGCCTTCTTTGCACGATACAGCAGATTATCCACCTGCTTGCGGTTCTTCTTCATAACCTTGGCCGCTTCCTCATAGGTCATCTCTTCAAAATAAATGAGATGGACCACTACACGCATATCTTCCGGCAGCGTGGCAATGGCCGCATTCACCTGCCGTTTGCGATCACTGGATAGCACCATTTCTTCAAGCGCTGCCGTTTCATCGGCAAGAGTATGTACTTCAGAGAGCTCCACAAAGTCGATAACCTTGCGGTGCTTAATGTAGTCCAAAGCGCGGCACCTGCCGACCATATACAGATAGGTTTTCAGACTTACCTTGAAGTTATAGCGGTGCCTATGTACGACCAGATCCGAGAAGGTATCAATCGCAATATCTTCCGCCGCGTGTGTATCATGCACAAAGCCGTCAATGAAGAAAACCAATCCTCGGAACAGTTCCTTCATAATGCACTCAAAGGCACTCTCATCACCATCAAGGAAACGGCGGTAGCTACTTGCGCCGTTATCCATGTGTTTCCCTCCTTCGGGCGAAAGGCTCATATCCGACCCTTTCACTTGTTATACGACTGAGCAAGGGGTAGTTCCTTATCCTGAATCCATTATAACATAAATTTTCCAAAAATAAAGAATCCCTGCTATCCGTAAATAGCAGGGTCTTTTGTTAGTCAGTTAAGCCGGAAATGTATTCCTGCACCTTTACCAGGCATGCGTGTTCCATCTTTTCGGTATCAACAATATGGCTCTGTGGGTCCAGGACCATATCCGCAATATCTTTTGGGAAGTTCGCGCGGATTTCCTCAGCATACACACTGCCGCCATCCGGCTCCCAGAATTCCTTCAAGGTATACCCGTTTTCTGGGTCAATAGAAAAAGTGATCTTGGCCGTGGTTGCAGTGCCCGCTGCTTTTGATGGTTCTCCGCTGGAATAGGAATACCTTCCGTAAACATAGTGAATATATACCGTCGTTTCCTCCATGTGGTTTTGTTGACCCACAACCGGCGTGCCGCTCTTTGATTCGATTCCAAGAATATAGTGGACCTCGGTTGGTATGAGTCCGTTGGGGAAATCCGGGAAAGTGCCATCCCCATTACGCTCGATTATGGCCTTATAGATTGCATAGTCCAGTGCATCACTTTGATTATCCCTGATAAAGGTTTCAACATCGCTCTCACGGATATCACAGCTTGCACCGTTACTTATGGCATTCAAGTATGCATACATCGGCTCTCCGGTAGTTTTCCCATCACCAACCAGCAAGTAGAATTCCGGGTCAATATCGTACTTGACGACATAAAGGCCGGAGCCTATATCCTCCCCTTCATACTCTTTCAGGTCCTCCCAGGTCAGATCCATACCCAGCTTGGACAGTGCAACCACATCCGTGAGGGTCATCTCTTTGGTCCCCCCGCTGAGCCATTCTACAAGAACAGCATCTTCCACATCAAAATAATCTGTCTTGTCACTGCTAAGACCTGCAGCTTTCCAAGCCTGGTCAAAGGTGATCTTCTCAAGATTACTCAGATAGATAAAGGTAGAATCGACGGCTGCATTGTTCATCCGTCCTGTGATCACCAACCTGTACCGGTAATTCCTCCCATCGACCTGCCATGTTCCGTCGGTGTTTCTGTAGTAGGTTTTTAGGTTGCCGTTCACGGTCTCAACCGGCCCGGAATCAAAATAATTCATCTGCCCATCTACATAAGGAGGATACACCTGTACCCTTTCGTAGTATTTAACTTCCCCTATGATCTTACCGGTGATCTGAGATACTTCCACCCAAATGGGCGCATTGGGAATGTTCTCGACCTTGAACAGATAACGAGGCGCGTACGAAACCGCGTTACCAATGGCATACTTATCAACCAAGGATACAGAGATCAGCGGGTTGCCTTCACCATATGCTGAAAATACGCTGTCTAATGCCCGGTCGTAATTGCTTTCCTCACCGGTCATAACGATCTTTAGACCGTAGGTTACCGTCAGCCCCTGCCCGGGCCACGACAATTCGACTTCATAGATATATTCCCCTGTTTGGAAGGGCGAGGTCAGGCAGATTCCCTCGTTCGAGTACATGACCCGCGGACTAAGCGAATCATATAATGTTCTCGTTCCGTCATCATACACTGTTCCGTCCGGTAGATAAATCCGATATTGGGACAAGGAAGCACCTTTGGGAGTGAGCAGTATCTGATTTTGTCCGTTTTCTCCATCCAGCACCAGGGTATTGCCCTCGCCGTACTCCCCCTGCCAGGGTGCGATACCGCAGGCAGCCGCAGACTGTCCGGGCTTGTCGCAGGTATAGCCAAGGGACAAGAGCCTTGCCTGCTTATCACTGATATAGTCTGTTGCAATCACCGGCGGAATAATCGTATTTTTACTGTTCTTATCATACAGGGCAAGCCACTCCTGGGCAGTTGCCCAGTCTGCACCCGCATCCTTATCCCCGATTCCGGTGATATCCGCGCAGGCAACCGCCATGATATAGCCCTGCAGCCCATTGTCTCCTGTTCTAAGCTGTTCCACAAAGAACTCCACCGCATCGGCGCCATAGGTTAAGATCTCGTTGTACCTTGATTTCCTTGCTTCGATATAGGCAAAGGGGTTGGAGCTGGCAGCGCAGTCAGGATTGTTGGCAATTTCGCTGACCAGTGAACGGAGCTTATTGGTATCCGGTTCTTTTTTCTGAAACTTTGCGCCAAAGGCATATACTTCCGCATTGGCATCTGTCGAGAAAACGGCAAGAACAATATAGGTTCTGTCGGGATCCGCATTCTGGAACAGATAGGTTTGCGGATCTAAGCCGGAAGGGATAAAGTGTTTGAGCGGCTCGAAGGTTTCGGCATCGTAGGCAGTATAGGTTCCGCGGATCTCTTTGCCATCTCTCCAGGTGGTAAAAGGAACAAATTCATCTTCACCCGGATTGATCGTAAGCCAGTAGAGAGAATCTGCATAATTCCCAATGGCAGTTCCTTCCGGGAAAGAAAGCAACGGTACCGCGCTGCTGCCGGAGGTCGCGGTCATTCCCCGCAAGCCATTGGTATCAATCGCGAGCTTGTAGAGCCACCGGATGCTTGTGTCATCGGAATAGGGATCGTTCTTTTCGGCGTAATCATAGTAACCGTAGGCAAGATACAGATCCCCGTTCTTTTGCTGCAGGATATAGTAGAGCACATCCTGGTTGTAGATTAGCTGCCATGCGTTTTCCGTGTGATTGCGAATACTTTTTGCGGTTGCTTTATCTGCCCAATTTCCCGGATCCTTGAAAAGATCGTCAAAATTCTCTTTGGTCAGTTGGGCTTCTTCCAGCTTTCCAAGCTGCGCCCAGGTTCCTTCCACACTGTGTTCCTTTTGGGAAACAAGCGTCATATCCTCAGTAACAGCATAAATCGGAGAATTCTGCCCGGCTATTACCGAAAAGCTAAACCTTCCGCTTTCGTAAGTAACCTCTTCCACTACATAGGTATGGGAATGAATATTGGGGAGCGCGCCGGAAAATGAAGCTTTGGGATTTGTGAGAAAGCAAACCGCGACAACGCTACAGGTGACAATGGCTGCAATGACAATCCAAAAAGCAGGTTTTCTGTAATTCATCACGGACTTCACCCGCTCCTTAACACCAACCTCTCCGAAAGCAAGAGGGCAGGCTGCAATGCTGCGGCGGCCCACACTGCAGGCGACCAGCGCCTGGGTGTAGTCAGCCCGGTGTTCATTGTCCATTTCCTTGATAACCTTCTCATCGCAGGCCAGCTCGATATCCCTGCACAGCAGGATATAGCCAAGCCACATGACCGGGTTGAACCAGTGGATCGCCAGCAGCACAAATCCAAAGGGTTTCCACCAGTGGTCTTTGCGGCGAATGTGGGATTCCTCATGGGCAATGACATGCTCCAGGTTCTGACCGTCCATCCGGAAGGGAAGGTAGATCTTAGGCTTGATAATACCCAGCACAAAGGGAGAGTCCACATTCTCGCTCTGATAGATGTTCTTTTTGAGCAGGACGGCAGTGGCAACTTTGCGCCGCAACAGAATATAACTGACTGCAGTATACGCAAGCATGACCAAGATTCCTAAAATCCACAGGTTGCCGCAAACAGGGATCAATATTTGCAGAGGATTGGCACTGGCATAAGGCTTTGGCGCAAAGGATCCGGTGATGATCGGATTGACCACTGTGTCAAGAGAATCGATACCGGTAGATACCTCCGGCGTCCAATCCATCATAATTTCCGGACTGATGGTTTCCGCACTGGGAATCAGACTGAGCATACTCTCGATTGAAAAGGGGCAGACCAACCGGATGGCAACGAATCCCCAGAGAAGAACGCTGACCCACTTGGGGGCCTTTTTCAAAACCAGCCGCAGGAGCAGCACCGCAAGTACAAGCCAGCTTGCGGATATACTCATATTGACGGTTTTTAAGAAAAACCCGCTCATACCGGTCCTCCTTTCCGGATGCGGTCGATCATGCGCTGCACTTCATCCAGTTCCTCATCGGAAATATCCCGGCGTTTTGTAAAGGCGGCGATAAAAGCCGGCAGAGAGCCCTGAAACTTCTCTTCTACCAATTCATTGATCTCTCTGGCCTGGGCATCCTCCTTAGAAACGAGAGCTGTGATCCTGCCCTCCTCGTTCTTCAGAACGCCACGCTCTCCCAGCCGCTTAATGACGGTGTAAGTAGTAGTGCGTTTCCAGCCAAGCTGGTCCTGGCACAGCTTTACCAGTTCCGCCGCCGTCACCGGCGCATGCTCCCACATGATCAGGCAAAAACGGTACTCACTTTCAAAAATCTTGGGTGTCTCCATAATCTCAACTCCTGTCTAATCCGTTAGACTCCGCATATATAGTCTAACCCATTAGACACCGGATGTCAATAGAATTCACAAAAATGTTACAGACAACGCCCCCGTTTCCTTTTGGAGACGGGGGCGTTGGGGGATCATTTTACTTCGTCCTGTTTTTTGATGGTATCCATCTCACCGTAGTAGCTGTTTGCAGCATCGTTGGATGCTTGAACACGCTCAACCATTCCTTCTTCGTAGATATCAGAATACGGGAAGTTCATTACTTCCACCCGGCCCTGTTTCCATTCTCCGCTTTCCGGTTTCGGATATTCCAAAACACAATCCATTACATAGAAGCCAATGCCGGCATCATCCAGCATCCCCTTAATATCCAGAATGATTTCAGAGAGCCGTTCAACAGTAACGGTATCATCATAGATATAGATGGTCAGCTTGCCTGCCTTAGCCCCCAGTTCATTGATATCGTATATGCCATCCAGTTTCAGACCGTTGGTAACGATCGCGTAGGCTGGTACATCCGGTTCATTCTCATACTCTTTTGAAATAAACTCCAGATCACCGAATCCAATGTGGCAGTCGTAAGGGAAGGATGGATTCTCCAGTATCTGATCAACGGCTTCCCGGTAGGCATCACCCAAGCGGCGGGCGGTGTTCCACCCGGTTAGCACATTGTTTTCATAGAGGTCAAGGACGATTTTTCCACCCATGTTAATCGTCAAAGAGAAGCTGCTATCTACACTGCTGGGGGAAATAATGTAGGCATGGTACTTGGTATCCTTGAAACTGAAGGTTACCCACTCAAGTTCAAAATCTCCACCGGGAAACTTCTGTTCAATGTATTTCTCAGCCGTTCTTGTGGCCAGAGCTTTGGAAATAGGATTGCCCACTAAACCATTTGCAAACCAGCAGACACCAACGGTCAGTGCCAAGGCAACAACGAATGCAGCAATCTTCAAAATTCTCTTTTTCATTCCTTACGCTCCTTTCTGAAAGCAAAGTGCAGCAGGAAAGCGATCAGCACACCGACTACCACAAATATACTATAAATTGCAGTCCAGGGGAATACCGAGATAAAATCGATCTGAGCAAAATGCAGGCTGTATGCCAACAGGTTGAGTGCGAGGAGCACCATTGGCATCTTATAAAGCGCCTTCCACCTGAACACATAATAACCGAACAGGCCCACAATGGGCATGATCACACTGTTGTACATCAGATCCTCTCCACCGGTCAGTGAGAAACCCCAGAGGATGAAGAAGATGATAAGGCCATAGGAAAGCCCGTACATCTGACGGTTCAGTTTTCGCATGATCTTCTGAAAGGGTTTTGTATCTGCCAGGGGTGCTTCTATAGGTGTCTCCAGAACATTCAGCCGCTCGGTATTATTGAAGCTGTCATACTCATTCTGGCAATCGGGACATTGGGCAAGGTGCTGCCTAATCTGCTCCGCAGTCTGGTTGCTGACCATGTTCTCTACATACAGCGGCAGCAGATCACGAACGACACAGCAATCCAATTTCATCTTTCCATCTCCTCCAATCTTCCTATAATCATTTTTCTTGCCCGGTGATAGGTGACACAGGCCCAGTTCTCGGTTTTACCGAAGATACTGCCGATCTGTTTGAAACTGAGCTGAGCGAACACACGCCACATAAAGACCTCCTTGTAGGGTTCTGACACATGGTGCAGTACCCTTTGGATCCGCTGCACTTCTTCTTTGCGGATCAGCCGTTCTGTAAGTCCGGGTGCAGAATCCGGAATGCTCTGCAGCCCATCGAAATCTGCCCACTGGTGCTTTCCGGCCCTTTTGATATGGGTATAGTAGCAGTTTTTTGCGATCTGGCAAAGCCAGACACGCACATCGCAATCGCCCCGGAAACTCCCAATGGAATGCATCGCTTTGAAAAATGTTTCGCTTGTGACCTCTTCGGCTATATGTTCATCACCGGAAAGCCGCCGGATGTACAGATACACATCATTGAAGTATGTATTGTACAGCTTTTCGAAATCCGTCACGCTATCACCTCCTTCACTCATAAGACTTCAAAAGAGGAAAAACCTTACAAACTTTTTTCATTATATCTTAGAATTCATGTTTCTCCAAACAAAAAGTGCAGCCCCGGTATCAGGGCTGCACATACAAGCATAGTTAGATAAGTCCTATTCATCAGCAGGGCTGATGCTGTCTTGAAATGCACCTTGTTTCTTTTTCCTGATGAATAGGGCAACCGCCCAAGCACCCCAACCGATTCCACTAAATATCAGCAACACGCCCGAGAAACCACCAAGAATCGCATAGCCGATTGCATCCCAGTCTTTCGCAGTAGCCATCATCGCAAAGAATACAACTGTTGTTACCGCAAGTAACATCGTAGGTAGCAGCCTTAATAGTAGCTTTTTAACTTTAAAACAGAGCAACAACTGGATAGGCAGTACAACTAATACTGCTGATACCGCAATAACAGTAGTAACATCTATATCCCGAATTGTAATATCCATTTCTTCCCTCCCCAGCAGTCAACAAATCAGTGTGTTTTGTCCTTATGTGCAGGCAGCCAATAGATTGGATATCATCCCACAACGCCTGTATCCCATTGAAAAGAGAAGTGTTCTCTCTGTAGGGTTTCAACCGCATCACTAAGCGCCGCAATTTTGTAGAAGCTAAATGTCAATGATGCAACCATCACAACAGCAACTATTGCTTTCCAATTCGTTTTCTTTCCGGTCTGATCCATAACGATAGCTCCTTAAAAAAGCAGCAACGGCAATCCGGCGCTCTAAAAGTGCCAGATCGCCGTTCATGGGTTCTCTTGCCAATATTTTACTC
>JAZKYA010000102.1:0-3430 GCA_045611945.1 Faecousia sp.
AAAGCCATGGGCAAAGCCCTTGGGGATCAGAAACTGCTTTTTATTCTCCTCGGTCAACAGTACACCGTACCATTTTCCATAGGTGGCAGAACCGGCTCGAAGATCAACGGCAACATCAAAAACACTGCCCTTGATGGCCCGAACCAGCTTCGTCTGGGGGTACTGCTTCTGGAAATGCAGACCACGCAGCACGCCCTTGGTAGACATGCTCTGATTATCCTGTACAAAAGGAATATCCAATCCGGCCTCAGCCATATCCCGCTGGCTGTAGGTCTCCATAAAGTAGCCGCGGTTGTCACCATGGACGGCAGGCATGATCACGCAAAGGCCCTCAATGCCGCCAACATTCTTCTCAACTGTAATCTGACCCATAGTTATTCCTCAATTTCTTTCAGATAGCGGCCCAGCGCATCCTGCCAGGTAGGCAGGGGTTTAAAGCCATTGGCCACCAGCTTGGACTTATCCAGCCGGCTGTTAAAGGGGCGGGCGGCTTTGGACAGGCCGTATTCCGCTGTAGTGACCGGATTGACGGTCATTTTCACCCCTGCCTGCCGGAAAATCTCACAGGCAAACTCATGCCAACTAATGTATCCGCCTTCGTTGGTGGCATGATAGTAGCCGTATTTTTCTGTTTCGATCATATCCACCAGCAGGCGGCTCAAATCCAGCGTATAGGTGGGCGTACCGATCTGGTCGCAGACCACCCGCAGCGTGTCGTACTTTTTGCTGAGATTCAGCATGGTTTTGATAAAGTTATTACCGTTTTTACCAAAGACCCAGGCAATTCGCACGATGAAGTATTTGTCCAGAGTGTTCGCAACTGCCAGCTCGCCTGCCAGCTTCGATGCACCGTAGACACTGAGCGGCGCATAGTCCTTGCAGTCCGGCTCCCAAGGTGTCTCGCCCTGGCCGTTGAACACATAGTCCGTAGAAATATAGACCATCTTGCAGTCATGTGCTTTGCAGACATTGGCGATATTTTGGGTACCGCCCGCATTGATGGCATGTACCTTATCCCGCTTGTCTTCATCCTCCGCCAGATCTACCGCCGTCCAGGCCGCGCAGTGAATCACCACATCGGGCTTTACCTCAGTCAGAACCTGACGCACCTGCTCTGCGTTGGTAATATCCATAGGAACATAGGGCATTGCGCATACGGCAGAGCCATCCTGGATGCCGCTATAGGCAGGGGCAATGTCGCTTCCTACCCCCTCATATCCACGGCTGTGCAATTCGTTCATGACATCGTGACCCAGCTGGCCAGCGACACCGGTGACAAATACTTTCATTGTAATTGCTCCTTAGCGGTTGGAATACATCTTTTCGTAGTAGTTCTGATACTCTCCGGAGATAATGGTCTGCCACCACTCCTTATTATCCAGATACCACTGGATGGTCTTCTTGATGCCGTCTTCAAACTTGGTCTCCGGCAGCCAGCCCAGTTCGTTGTGGATCTTGGTGGGGTCAATGGCATAGCGCATATCATGACCTTTACGGTCGCCCACATGGGTGATCAGGCTCTCTGGTTTGCCTAGTTCCTTACAGATGATCTTCACGATCTCGATGTTCTGCTTCTCGTTATGGCCGCCCACATTGTAGACTTCGCCCACCTTACCCTTGTGGATAATCAGATCGATGGCCTTGCAGTGATCCTCAACATTCAACCAGTCACGGACATTCAGGCCTTCGCCGTAGACGGGCAGGGGCTTGTCGGCCAGAGCGTTGGCGATCATCAGCGGAATCAGCTTCTCAGGGAAGTGATAGGGGCCGTAGTTATTGGAGCAGCGGGAGATGGTCACAGGCAGACCGTAAGTGCGATGATAAGCCATCACCAGCAGGTCCGCGCCAGCCTTGGAGGAGGAGTAGGGAGAGCTGGTATGGATCGGTGTCTCCTCGGTAAAGAATAAGTCCGGACGGTCCAAGGGCAGGTCACCATAGACCTCGTCGGTGGAAACCTGGTGATACCGGGTGATGCCGTACTTCCGGCAGGCATCCATCAGCACCTGGGTGCCCAGAATGTTGGTCTGCAGGAAAATTTCAGGGTTCTCAATGGAACGGTCAACATGGCTTTCTGCCGCAAAGTTGACGACCACATCAGGATGTTCTTCCTCAAACAGCTTGTAAACGCCCTCACGGTCGCAGATATCCAGCTTCACAAAGCGGAAGTTAGGATTGCCCATAACCGGTTCCAGGGTAGACAGGTTACCTGCATAGGTCAGCTTGTCCAAGCAGATGATCCGGTAATCGGGATACTTTCCCAGCATATGAAATACAAAGTTGGAGCCGATAAAGCCGGCGCCTCCGGTTACGATAATGGTCATATTATTCTCCTTTTTCCAATCGCTTCTGGTCTTTCTTAACATCCACATACTTGCCATCCAGAACATCTTTCAGGTACTGGCCATACTGGTTCTTCTTCATGACCTCATAAGACTCCAGAACATCCTCACGGGTGATCCAACCGTTAAAGTAGGCAATGTCCTCCAGACAGGCCAGCTTCCGGTGCTGATGCTTTTCCATGGTCATAACAAAGTTGGTAGCCTCTACCAAACTCTCGTGCGTGCCGGTATCCAGCCAGGTGAAGCCCTGGCCCAGCAGTTCCACATTCAGCCGGCCCTGCTCCAGGTAGATCCGGTTCAGATCGGTGATCTCCAGTTCTCCCCGCTTGGAGGGTTTCAGGCCCTTGGCATACTCTACCACTCTGTTATCATAGAAGTAGAGACCGGTGACACAGTAATTGCTCTTGGGATGCTCGGGCTTTTCCTCAATGGAGACCGCGCGGCCCTCTGCGTCAAATTCCACGATGCCGAACCGCTCCGGGTCGTCCACATAGTAGCCAAACACCGTGGCGCCCTTACCGCTTTTCGCATTTTCCACTGCTGCGTACAGCCGCTTTTTCAGGCCGTGACCCGCGAAGATGTTGTCGCCAAGGATCATAGCGACGCAGTCGTCCCCAATAAAGTCAGCGCCCAGAATAAATGCCTGCGCCAGACCATCGGGAGAGGGCTGCTCCACATAGCTCAAATGCAGGCCAAACTGGTGGCCGTCACCCAGAAGCTGCTCAAACCGGGGCAGATCCTGGGGTGTGGAGATGATCAGAATATCCCGGATGCCCGCGCTCATCAGGACAGACATGGGATAATAGATCATGGGCTTATCATAAATAGGAAGAAGCTGCTTGGATGTAACCTTTGTCAGCGGATATAACCGCGTGCCGGATCCTCCGGCCAAAATAATACCTTTCATCTTTTTACCCCTTTTATCTGTAATATTATTAACCTCTCAACGAAGTCCTAGGTTCGATTTTTATACATGCAGCCAGACAAAGCAGCAGAATCGTACCCCACATCAGCCAGTGACTGAACACGCTCAGCCAGGTTGAGAAGAAACACAAAGCTACCGGGTTCATGGTATTTCCCAAAGTCATCAG
>JAZKYA010000103.1:0-9088 GCA_045611945.1 Faecousia sp.
TATATCCATAATTCATGGGAACCACATAGGGTTCATTATCCACGCAAAGGCCCAGATGCAGCACCTTGGCGGTGTCCAGAATGGCTCTGATCTGACCCTCGTCGGTAATTTGCAACTCTCTTTTTGTCATACCCTTCATGATTTTCACCTCATTCAAATACACCGAAAAGGGGCGGCTTACCACCGCCCCTTTTATAGGGTCAATTAGTCGACAGTCTCGTAGTCAGCGTCAACAACGCCGTCGTCGCCGCAATTGCCGCCGCAGTTGGGGTCGCAGCCGCCATTGGGGTTGGCCTGCTGGTACAGCTTCTCGCTGACCTTGTAGAAGGCCTGCTGGACAGCCTCGGTGGCAGCCTTGATGGCGGCAACGTCAGTGCCCTTGTTGACTTCCTTCAGGTTGTCAACGGCAGCCTGGATCTCGGACTTTTCGGAAGCAGAGATCTTGTCGCCCAGCTCGTTCAGGGTCTTTTCAGTCTGGTAGATGGTCTGATCAGCCATGTTGTGGGTGTCGACCTCTTCCTTACGGGCCTTGTCTTCAGCAGCGTACTGCTCAGCCTCGCGGACAGCCTTGTCGATGTCTTCCTGGCTCAGGTTGGTGGAAGCGGTGATGGAGATGTTGGCTTCCTTGCCGGTGCCCAGGTCCTTAGCGGAAACCTTTACGATGCCGTTGGCGTCGATGTCGAAGGTGACTTCGATCTGGGGAACACCACGGGGAGCGGGAGCAATGCCGCCCAGCTGGAAACGGCCCAGGCTCTTATTGTAGGCAGCCATCTCACGCTCGCCCTGGAGCACGTGGACCTCAACGGAGGTCTGGCCGTCAGCAGCGGTGGAGAAGATCTGGCTCTTGTGGGTGGGGATGGTGGTGTTACGGTCGATAAGTCTGGTGAACACGCCGCCCATAGTCTCAATACCCAGAGACAGGGGGGTGACATCCAGCAGGACCACATCCTTCACATCGCCGGTCAGAACACCGCCCTGGATGGCAGCGCCCAAAGCAACACACTCGTCGGGGTTAATGCCCTTAAAGCCTTCGTTGCCGGTGATATTCTTAACAGCCTCCTGGACAGCGGGAATACGGGTAGAACCGCCAACCAGCAGGACCTTGTTCAGATCGCTGGCCTTCAGGCCGGCATCGCTCATAGCCTGGCGGACAGGCTTCAGGGTACGCTCAACCAGATCAGCAGTCAACTCGTTGAACTTGGCGCGGCTCAGAGTCACATCCAGGTGCTTGGGGCCGGTAGCATCAGCAGTAATATAAGGCAGGTTCACAGCGGTGGTGGTCATGCCGGACAGCTCGATCTTGGCCTTCTCGGCAGCTTCCTTCAGACGCTGCATAGCAACACGGTCGTTCTTCAGATCGATGCCCTCAGCCTTCTTGAACTCGGCAACTAGGTAATCCATGATCCGGTCGTCGAAGTCGTCGCCGCCCAGACGGGTGTCGCCTGCGGTAGCCAGAACTTCTACGATGCCGTCGCCGATCTCCAGAATGGAAACATCGAAAGTACCGCCGCCCAGGTCATAGACCATGATCTTCTGCTCCTGCTCTTTGTCCAGGCCGTAGGCCAGAGCAGCAGCGGTGGGCTCGTTGATGATACGCTTGACCTCCAGACCGGCGATCTTGCCTGCGTCCTTGGTGGCCTGGCGCTGGGAGTCAGAGAAGTAAGCGGGAACCGTGATGACAGCCTCGGTAACGGGCTGGGCCAGGTAAGCCTCGGCATCAGCCTTCAGCTTCTGCAACACCATGGCGGTGATCTCCTGGGGGGTGTAGCCCTTGCCGTCGGTGTCCACATGTTAGTTTTCACCCATGTGGCGCTTGATGGAAGCGATGGTGCGGTCAGCATTGGTGACAGCCTGGCGCTTTGCCACCTGGCCGACCATACGCTCACCGGTCTTAGAGAAAGCAACCACGGAAGGTGTGGTCCGCGCGCCTTCGGCGTTGGCGATCACGACAGGCTCGCCGCCTTCCAGAACCGCAACGCAGGAATTGGTAGTACCCAAGTCAATACCGATAATCTTACCCATAATAATTTCCTCCTATATCAATGAAAATTGTTTACATCTCAAGCCTCCCCTTGAGGGGAGGTGCCCCGCAGGGGCGGAAGGGTGATCACCCCTCAGTCACGGCATTCGCCGTGCCAGCTCCCCTGAAGGGAAGCCTTATTTCAATTTGCGACCTGCACCATGGCAAATCGAACCACTTTATCACCGATTTTGAAACCCTTTTGGAACACCTGGGAAATAGTGTTCTCTTCCAGGGACTCATCATCGATGTGCATCACGGCGTTGTGGAGATTCGGATCAAATCCGTCACCCACATTGCCGAAGATCTCAACACCCAGGCCTGTGAAGATCTTGACCAGCTCGTTCATGGTCATCTCCACGCCCTTTTTATAAGCGGCATCCTCGGTAGGTTGATTCAGCGCCCGCTCCAGATTGTCATAGATGGGCAGAAGCTTTGCGATGGTATCGGCTTTGCCGTTACCGTAGGATGCTTCCTTTTCTTTGACTGTGCGCTTGCGGAAGTTGTCGTAATCCGCAGCCAGCCGCAGGAAGCTGTCATGCTCGGCGTTATATTTTTCCTCCCAGGGGTTGACTTCCACAGCTACCTCCGGGGTTGTTTCCTCTGCCGTTTCCGGTGTCTCCACCGTTTCCTCTACAGGCTCGGCCTGCTTCTTTTCTTTCTTAGCCAATGTTATGCCTCCTTATCGGCTTCCGGGGCAGGCAGTGTGCCTTGCTCCGGTTTTGAAAACATTTTCGAAAGGCTTTCGGCAAAGTAAGAAAGTCTTGCCGTGACCTTTGCGTAATCCATTCTGGTAGGGCCTACCACACCGATCATGCCGTGCATACCGTCACCGATATCAAACTTGGTCATGACCACGGAGGTATCCTTCAGCTCCTGGGCCACATTTTCCGGTCCTACCAGCACTTGCGTGCCTTTTTCGTTTCTCAGTACCGCAGGCAGGTTTGACAGGGTATCTTCATCCAAAGAAGTCAGCACCCGCTGGGCCTTATCCACATCCCGGTACTCTGGCTGGCCCAACAGACGCATCTGCCCGGCCACAGCCATGTTGGTGCTTGCCTGGCGGCGCAGGGTATCGGTGGTGAATTCCACGATCACAGGCACCAGCGTCGCAGCCACCCCAGCGGACATCATCACCCGCTCCAGAAGCTCCGCCGTATAATCGTCGGGGCTTAATTGGGTCATGGTGGCGTTCAAAACGGCGCTTAAAACCTTCAGATCTGTTTCTTCCACATTCAGCGGCAGCTTAATGAGCTTATTGACCACTTCGTCATTGCTGAGCATCAGTACCAGAATAAAACTCCCGGTACCGGCCAGGATCAGATCAAACCGTTTGACAGTAGCGCCGCCGCTGCGGGATGCCAGGGAAATGGCAGGCAGATTGGTAGCCTGGGAAACCAGTTTCGCAACCTTTTCCACCATCCGGTCCACCCGCTGCATTTTTTCTTCAATGGCGGTATTGATGGAGTGGGTTTCATCCATGGTCAGCCGGTAATCCAGCATCAGCTCATCCACATACAACCGGTAGCCTGCCGCGGAGGGGACACGGCCCGCGCTGGTGTGGGGCTGCTCCAGGTAACCCATAGCGGTCAGATCCGCCATTTCGTTGCGGATGGTAGCGGAGGAGTAATTCATGTCAGGCAGCTCCGTGATGGCTTTCGAGCCAACCGGCTCTGCGGTACGGATATACAGGTCTACAACGCTGCGTAATACCTTTTTCTTCCGCTCGGTCAGTTCCATGAATGTCCCTCCTTTTATGTTAGCACTCCATATACCTGAGTGCTAAGCACACTATACTATAGAGTGCTAAAAAAGTCAAGTAGGGCTTTTTGAATTATTCTTTAACATTTTAGGGAATCTATGCAAAATAAAAAGGAGGCAGATTTGCTGCCTCCTTTTATGTAAAATTCTTAATCCAGCTTTTTGATGGTCACATCGGTAACTTCCTGCTTTGTCTTGCGCAGCAGGGCAAACACGCCCAGGGCCGCAAACAGCAGACCCATACCCGCATTGGATAATACGCCCGTCAGATACTCCGCATCCTCCGCCATGACCATCACGATCAGCCCGGGAATTTCTCCGTATGTAATTCCGGGCAGCTCTCCCGCGCCGATCATTTGCGCCAGCATGACCACATCCGGCAGCAGTGTACCCACCAGCACGCCCAGAATGATCACAATGATTAAAATAGCGACCTTACCTTTTCCCTGTTTACCTTTCAGCAGGGTGTAGCCCTTTTCCGCCAGCCAGCCGATGACCAGGCCCACAATGGATGCCACATATCCCGCGTACAGCACCAGCGCCCACACTACAGAACCCAGCATTGCGCCGATCAATGCACCGATAAAACCCTTTACGTAAGAGCCGGGGTCCTCATCCTTGCGCTGCTGGGCATCCGCATTCAACGCCTGGCCTACCCGCTCGGCGCAGGTGTCGTGCATATGGTAAGCAATGCCGTCAACCGCATACCAATTTCCGTTGGCGATCTGGGCGCCGCATTCAGCACAGATATCCGCCTTGTATGCCCCGTTCTGCTCCAGGAGAGGATAGAACCATGCGATAAAGGCTTCGATCTTCTTCATGGTTCCCACCGTGTCCTGGAACACCACATTGATATTTCTCTGGTTGACCGCCATGCTCTGAACACGGTACTCGCGCTTCATGTCCACCGCATATACCGCTGTTTCAAAGGCTTTCTGCTGTTCCAGACTTTCAAAACGGGTGGCGATATCGATACGCTTCCAGCCGCTTCCCTCGCACATGGTGGTGGCAAAGCCCATCAGGCTGCCATAAGCCATGCCGCTGGAAACGCGCATACTATACTTGCCTGCCAACTTTTTTAAACCGGATCCTATCATGATTTTTCCTCTCTTTCTGTATGGTATCTGTTTATAAAATATCATACGCCTATTGACGGCGCAAGTATTTTTTCCAAACATCTGCTCTGTTTTGAGCTTTTCTGCATTATAGCATAATGTAACACAAAAGTAAATTACTATTTTGATTTATATTGTGTTATAGAATTGCAATGTCAAGAGATAATATAATGTAATCATGAGTAGTGGAAGGATGGATAGCCTTGAGTAAATTCGTGATTACACCTAAGGAAGATAAGTCGGTAACCATGACCATTCGGATTGATGCCGCCTTACAGGAGGCATACAATAAGCTTGCCGCCCAAACAAACCGTTCCAGAAATGAGCTGATCAGTATGGCTCTGCAGTACGCGTTGGATAATATGGAACTAAAGGAAAAAGAATAAGTAATGTATATATTAAACTGCGTGTTGCGATCAAATCGCAACACGCAGTTCTTATTTGGGTTTCTTTTCCGCGTTCAGCGGGTCTACAACGATATCCTTGTAGGGATTGACGATGACCGTATTATAGGTATGGTAGATGACCATACCGGGTTTGCCGCCGGGAATTTTTTTCACCTGCTTGACAGGGGTCACATCCACGGCGATATTCTGGCCGCCGGTGGATTCGGAGTAGTAGGCCGCTAACTGGGCAGCCTGAGTGACGGTATCATCCGGGGGCTTCGCACCGCCGCAGGAGATGATCACATGGCTGCCGTGGACTTTTTGGGCATGAAGCCAGATATCATCCTTCCGGGCCAGCTTGAAGGTCAGCTCATCGTTCTGCCGGTTGTTGCGGCCCACATAGATGGGGTAACCATCGGTGGATTCAAAACGCATGGGCTGTACTTTGCTTTGCTTCATGCGCTTTTTGGCGCTGTCCATACGAACATAGCCACCGGCGTGAAGCTCCTGGCGGACCTCCTCCAGTTCCGCGTCAGTCTCCGCCCGGTTCAGTTCTTCCAGGACACTCTGAAGATAATCCAGCTCCTGCTCACCCAATGCCATCTGCCTGGTCAGTTCCTTCTCCGCGTTTTTCATCCGGGCGTAGTCCTTATAAAACTTTGCCGCGTTCTGCTGGGGAGAAAGAATAGGGGAAATGGGGATCTGAATGACCTTCATTTCCTCGTCATAGAAATCCTCTGCTTCCAGAATGGAATTTCCTTTTACAATGCGGTGGATGTTGGCGGTGACGATATCTCCCAACTGGCGGAGCCGCTCCCGGTCGAAGGTAGCAGCCAGTTCCTTTTCCTGGATTGCCAGCTTCCGGGTAATGCGCTGGCACAGGTTGGTGACAGTTTTCCGCAAAGCCTGGCTCTTTTGCCGCATGGCATCCTTGCGGTCTCTTACTATATAATAATTGTCAAGAAGCGCCGTAAAAGATTCTGCCCGCTGACAGCCGCCGTACTCCCGGATGGGGCAGAAAGCAAACTGCTTCGGCGTTCCGTCGGCTTGGGCATAGAAATAGGGCGCGGGATGGTCCAGATGCTCCCGGAAAAACAGGAAAAGCTTTTCCGCCGTTTCTTCCGCATACTGCTCATCGATCCGGGCAGCAGTATCTCCCGCTGCGTACAGCGCCGCTTCCCGGCAGACCAAGGGCGACAGGCCGCCCAGTTCGTCCATCAGCCGATCGGCGATCACATCCGCTCCCGGTTTACATAAAAGGTTGACATAATTGCACTGCTGCATTCCTCTGGGGTCAGCTTTTGCCACTGCCTCCGGTTCTTGATACAAAAGTCCCGGCAGAGCGGGGCGCTTGCTGGTCTCATCCAAACCAATGCGGCGCAGGCAGTCAATGATATGACCATCCGGGCCTAACAAATAAAGGTTACAGGTACGGCCCATCAGCTCTGCCACCAACCGCTTTTGTACCGGGTAACCCATTTCATCGGTGCAGTCAAAAGTAAAGGTCGCTGCCCGCTCCATAGCCGGCTGGGTGATCTGCGCCAGCCGCGCGCCGGACAGGTGCTTACGCAGCAGCATGCAGAACATAGGCGGCTGATCTGGATTCTCCGGATTGGCTGTGGTCAGGTGCAGACGGGGCGCGGCAGGATTGGGCGCAAACAGCAGCTTTTCCCGGCCATGCTCACAGCGCAGCAACAAGATCACTGTATCCCGGCCCGGCTGATGGATCTTCTCCACCCGGGCGCCAATGGCCTTTTGGCGGATCTCATCCAGAACAGCGGAAAGGAAAAATGCGTCAAATGCCATAGCTTTCCATTCCTTTCTCAAACAGTTCGCTGAGCCGCTCGGTTCTGCCGTAGAGATACAACGCTCCAAACAGGGTTTCCAGCCCGGTAGCCATAGCGTATTCCTTAGGGCTGGCTGCCTTGGGCGCCGCATGGGTGTGGGTATTCTTACCCCGGCGGTAGTAAGCAAACTCCTCTTCCGTCAATAGGGGAAGTATCTTCCCGGCAAACTTTGCCTGGGAAGCGGCCTTGACCAGATTCACTGCGTCCTTATGGAGGGTTCTGACGGTCTGATCCCCCTTCATACACAGGTAACTGCGCACCAGCAATTCATAAACTCCGTCGCCCACATGGGCAAGTCCCAGGTTAGAGATAGCATCTACCTGCGCCTTTGTAAAATTCATTTGAAAACGGTTTTCCATAGATTCTTCCCCCGATTCACAAGGACCTGGGCGCACAGCCCGGTGAACAGACCGGAAATGATGCTGCACAGGATCATAAACGGCAGATATACAATCAGCGACGGTGTGCCAGTGAGCAATATTGCCACTATCATCTGCCCGATGGAGTGGGCCACCGCGCCAATCGATCCGGCCACCCACAGTTGCTTCTTATCCAGTATTTTTCTTAATCCGATGGTGGTCAGGATGGCGCACAGTCCACCGGCAGCGGAATAAAAGATCGTGCTGAAATTACCCGCAAATACGGCGCCCAGAAAAATTCTCACAAACAGGATCGCGGCCGCTTCTCCCGGCCCCAGAACGAATACCGCAAACACGGTAACGATATTGCTTAATCCTATTTTTACACCGGGCATTGGCACCAGCGGCGGGATCTGGGCCTCTACCATAAAAATCGTCAGCGCGATGGCGCAGAGCATTGCCATAACTGTTAGCTTCTTTGCATTCACGCCATCGCCTCCTTTTTGGGTCTATGGTAACAGATTTTCCTCCAAAAGTAAAGAATAGCTTACCTTGGGCAGTTGTATAGGATTCCCGTCAAAAAAATTTTTAAAAATAAATAAGAATAATTCTTATTTATCTGTTGACATACGCAAAACCATGTGATATATTTTATTCGTAAATAAGAATCATTTGCATTTAGGAGGTGACATATGGAGGCTACCTCGAAAAACTTCAAAAAGCGCAACGCCATTTTATCCTACCTGCAGCACACCAACGCCCACCCCTCGGCAGAGACCATCTACTCTGATCTGAAAGCAGAGATCCCGGATCTGTCCATGGGAACGGTATACCGGAATCTGAAGCTCTTTCAGCAGCAAGGTCTGGTAAGCTGCATCGCAACAGTCCACGGCGTTGAACGGTTCGATGCCAACACTGCCCCCCATGTCCATTTCATTTGTGAGGGCTGCGACGCGGTCATCGATCTGCACAAATTAAGCACACCCCAAACCCTCTGCTCGGAAGCAGAAAATTCCATTGGCTGCACAGTTTCCGGCTGTCAGCTCTCTTTCACCGGCAAGTGCCGGTCTTGTCTGGAAACCAACGCATAAGATTTAAAAACAAGGGCCATCGCCCAACAAAATCAAAATGAAAAACATTTGGAGGAAATTATTATGAAAAAGTTTGTTTGCAGTGTTTGTGGTTATGTTCATACCGCCGAAGAGCTTGCCGCCGATTTCAAGTGCCCCGTTTGCAAAGTCCCCGCTTCCAAGTTCGTGGAGCAGAAGGGCGAGCTGAAGCTGGCTGCTGAGCATGAGTACGGCGTTTACGCAAAAACCGTAAAGAACAACCCCGACATCAGCGAAGAGGATAAGAAGTACATCTTCGATCAGCTGATGGCTAACTTCCAGGGCGAGTGCAGCGAGGTTGGTATGTACCTGTGCATGGCCCGCATTGCCCACCGTGAGGGCTACCCCGAGGTGGGTCTGTACTGGGAGAAGGCCGCATGGGAAGAGGCTGAGCATGCCGCTAAGTTTGCCGAGCTGCTGGGTGAGGACCTGGAGCCCAACATGAAGGCCACCACCAAGGACAACCTGGCATGGCGTGTTGACTGCGAGTT
>JAZKYA010000104.1:0-4934 GCA_045611945.1 Faecousia sp.
CCAAGTATGCTGACCGTAACGGTGGCTACACCAGAGTGACCCGCACCGGCGCCCGCCGTGGCGACGCTGCTGAGATGGCAGTCATCGAGCTGGTGTAATCCCGGTTCTAAACGAATTTAAGAGCCTGCGGAAATTTCCGCAGGCTCTTTTACTGTACCTGGTGACACTGTGTTTACTGCTGTAAAGGATCGTTTAGCGGCCCAAAGGCCGAATGCAAAATGTAAAATGCATAATGCAAAATTGTGGTATTTGCTTACGCAAATAATTTTAAATAGTCGGCGTAGCCGACACCTTAATTTTGAATTTTGCATTTTGAATTTTGAATTCAGCAACGCAAGTTGCGTATGTAAACGATCATTTATATTAGGAAAGCAGATTCGCGGTAGCCTCGTCCTCGTATTGGCGGGTGTACAGTTCGAAATAATAGCCTTTCTTTTGCAGAAGCTCACGGTGTGTGCCTTGCTCCACGATCCTGCCGTCCTTGACCACCAGTATCATATCGGCATTACGCACCGTAGAGAGGCGGTGGGCGATCATCAGACAGGTCCGGCCTGCGGTGACAGCTTCCATGGCTGCCTGGATCTTTGCTTCTGTCATGGTGTCAACGGAGGCGGTTGCTTCGTCCAGGATCAGAATTCTGGGATCTGCCAGAATGGCCCGGGCGAAGGAAATGAGCTGCTTTTCGCCGGTGGAGAGCAAATCGCCACCTTCGCCTACATCCGTATCCAGACCGTTCTCCAGATGGGCAATGACCTTGTCGGCGCTGACGGTACGGATGGCATTCCAGAGATCTTCTTGGGTTGCGTTGGGGTTGCCCATCAGCAGGTTTTCCCGTACAGTGCCGGAAAACAGGTGGGGTGTTTGCAGCACATAGCCGATTGCGGAGTGAAGCCAGAGCTGGGAGCGCTCCCGGGCATCCCGTCCGTCGATCAGCAAAGTACCCTTTGTGGGCTCGTAGAAGCGGCACACTAAATTTACAAGGGTGGATTTGCCCGCGCCGGTCTCACCCACAATGGCAAGATGGGTGCCGAAGGGGATCTGCAATGAGAAGTTTTCCAGTACGGTTTCTTCACCGTCCGGGTATTGGAAGGTCACATCCCGGAATTCAATATCGCCTCGGATCTCATCCCAGTTTTCCTTTTTGGGATCAAAGCTGTCGCCGTACTTCCCGATGACCTCCGGGGTGTCGGATACATCGGACTTGACAGCCAGCAGGTTGGTAAAGCGTTCAATATTGACCTGCGTGGTGATCAGGTCAGAGAAAATATCCACCAGCCACCGCACCGGCTCCATCATGCCCTGGGCATAGGACATAAATATGGAGAATGTGCCGATTTCCGTGACGGCGATATACCCGCCCTTCCAAAGGACGATGGCCAGAGCAACGCTGGATGCCAGGTTCATGGTGCCGGCGAACAGACCCCGCAGCCTGGAGGCGTGAACGCTTTTGGAGCGCATGGTCTGGGTATCCTCCTGAAAGTGCCGTTCCATCTTTTCTTCGATGGCCAGAGATTTGATGGTCTTGGCACCGGTGATACCCTCGTTGAAATTGCCGGTGATCTGGGAATTGACCTCCCGGACCTCCCGGTTCACATGGATCAGCTTTTTCTGAAAGATAGAGAACAGAACTACCAGCAGCGGCAGAATGGAAAGAACCATCACTGCCAGCCGGGCATTGATCACCACCATCACCACAATGGCGCCGATCAGATAGGACAGCCGCCATACGCAGTCGATTAGTGTCCAGGATGCCAGAGTACCGATCCTGGCTGTGTCGCTCATCAGCCGGGCATGGATGTAGCCAACGCTGTTCTGGTTGAAATAGGAGAAGGAGAGGGTCTGCAGCTGGCTGAAACCAGCCTGCCGCAGATCCCGGTGTATCCGCACTTCAATGACCGTTGCCAGTGTGCAGGAGATATAGTTGGATACGGATGCTGCCAGAATGGTCAGCAGGTACGCGATGACAAACCACACGACCGTATCGAAAACACCTGCAGCCACATATTGATCCAGAGCGTACCGCTGGAACAGGGGAATGATAATGTCTGTCACACTGCCCATCAGACCGAAAAAGACCATCAGAAAGATCTGATTCTTTACCGGGCGCAGGAAGGGGAGGATATTACCGATCCCAAAAAATTTCAGATGTTTCGTCCTGGCTGCTTCCATCAGGCATCCACCTCCTTAAAACCGCTTTGGGTCTCGTAAATCTTTTGATAGATGCCGCCGCTTTGTTTGAGCTGGTCATGGGTGCCTTCTTCCACGATCCTGCCCTTGTCCAGAACGATGATCTTATCGGCGGCGGACAGGGTAGTGATCCGGTGGGAGATCAGAATGACGCTGGCCTTGCCAAAGCGCTGGGCGATGGCCTGGCGGATCTTTGCGTCGGTTTGGGTGTCCACGGCGGAAAGGGAATCGTCAAATATCATAATGGGCACATCCTGGGTCAGCATCCGGGCGATGGCAGCGCGCTGCTTCTGACCGCCGGAGAGGGTCACGCCCCGTTCGCCCACCATCGTATCGTAGCCGGCTGCAAAGGAAGTGATGGTCTCATCCAGGGCAGCAGCCTCCGCGGCGGCCCGAAGGGCTTCCATGTCCAGCCGGGCAGAAGCGATACCGATATTTTCTCCGATGGTCCGGGAGAACAAATAGGGTTCCTGCAATACGATGCCGATGCTGCGGCGCAGATGGCCGGTTTTGATCTGACGGATATCCCTGCCGCCAACGGTGATGCGGCCTTGCCCGTCCTCCAGCAGATACAGCTTGTCCAGCAGATGCACCAGTGTGGACTTGCCGCTGCCTGTGCCGCCCAAAATACCCAGGGTGCTTCCGGCCTTGACGGTAAAGCTGATGTCGTGCAAAAGCTGCGGCGCGTTTTCATAACGGAAGCTCACATGTTCAAAGACAATATCGCCGTCCATGGGCGCCTCCACAGCGTCCGGGTCATCCTGCTCTATAGGGGAGCTCATAATGTAGAACACCCGGTCGATGGACACGCCGGCTTTGCTCATTTCCGAGATCATGCGGCCCAACTGCCGGATGGGCCATACCAGCATGGAGTTGTAGGAAATAAAGGCAATGTATTCACCCTCGGTCAGTGTGCCACGGACACAGAACACAGCACCAAAGATGACTACCAGCATCACCTGGATGCCGGAGAAAATATCCGATACGCTCCAGAACCGGGACATAACCTTTGCCAACTTCTCCCAAAGAGAGGTGTAGTGGTCGTTTTGCGCCCGGAACTTATCCACCTCCGCCCGTTCCCGGCCAAAGGCCCGAACCACACGGACGCCGGTGAGATTTTCCTGGGCCATGGCGGAGAGCTTGCCCTCGTTTTCATCACATTCCATGAATCCGTCGTGGATGGTCTTGTGAAAGTGGAAGGAGTAGGCGATGATCAGGGGGGCGGGGATCAGCGCGATCACTGTCAGTATGGGGTGCATGGACAGCATGAAGGTAACGGACAGCGCCAGCAGGATGACAATGCGGAACACGCTGGTGAGCTGCTCTGACAGGAAATTCTTTGTAGTGTCAATATCAGAGGTGCAGCGCTGGATGATGTCACCTGTACGGTTTTTCATGTGCCAGGAAAAGGGGAGCCGGGCGATGTGGGAAAACAGCCGGTCACGCATGGTTTTTACCAAGGTCTCAGAGGCCATGGTGTTGTAAACGCGGAAGGTATACTGGGACACCACCTGGAACAGCGCTACAATGATGATGGCAAGGGCCATGATCCAAAGATGCCTGCCCAGATAGGCAAAGCCGCCGATCCGCTCTACCAGGTCCATCACAATCGGGGGGAAGTCTCCTTCCTTGCCGCCGATGGCGCAGTCCACAGCGGCGCGGATGATCTGGGGCTGCAGCATATCCGCCAATGCGGTGACAGTGGCCGAGAGGACACTGAGGAGGAAGTACCGCTTTGCCCCCTGCAGGAAATGCCACAGCAGGGAGAGCTTCTCCCTTTTCTCAGTATTTGTTTTCAATTTATGCATATTGTTTCTCCATTTCTTGATCAAACTGCCCGCAAGACGCAAAAAGGGAGCAGGCTGAAGCCTGCGCCCTGAATACAACCACAGAAAAAACCTACAGCGGTCTACAAGGAGCAAAGCCTCTATCCCTAATAGCAAAATTAACATTCATCAACATGAAACTCAGCTCCTTCTTTCAAAATTTACCAGTATAATAACACCGGAAAGGAATTGTGTCAAGAGGGTTGGGTATAAATTTGTGAAGCCTGCAGGGGAATAAGTTTTTTTGAAAAAACTATTGACTTTTTTCGAGCATTGTTATATAATAGCAAAGCTGTGTGCGATATGCTGCTATAGCTCAGCCGGTAGAGCGCATCCTTGGTAAGGATGAGGTCGCCAGTTCAAATCTGGCTAGCAGCTCCAAAACCCTGAAACTCCTTGAGTTTCGGGGTTTTTTCTTGTTTTTGTGCCGAAAGTTAGACCGCATCCTTTTTCACCATTTTTCGTGAAAGGATGCGGTCTGTTTATGCGTTCAAAAATCTACTTTCCTGAACAGGGAAGCGAAACCTTTGAAGAAGTCTTTACTTCTTTCATCATTTCCCAAACTTCAAAGGGGGTGGCGGCGGTCACAATTCGCAACTACCACCTACACCTGAGAAGCATTTCCAAGCATCTTGACATTGGGATGCCGTTCTGCTCCCTCACCAAAAGGCACTTGGAAAGTATGGTGGTGTCAATGCGGGCGGCGGGCTTGGCTCACAACACCGTGGCTACATATCTGCGGGTTATCAACACATTCCTGAACTGGGCAAGCCGTGAGGGGCTAACATCTGTCAGCATCCCCAACATCAAAGAGAAAGACACGGTAAAGGAAACCTACACCGATGCGGAACTGTTGATCTTGCTGAAAAAGCCCGAAAAGAAATGCGACTTTACCGAATACCGAAACTGGGTTATCATCAA